>JBAPMW010000681.1:0-1785 GCA_049278815.1 Hyphomicrobiaceae bacterium | reverse complement strand
GCGTCGCGCGGCCGTCGGAGGCGGCCGGGCAGGGTGTTCCTCGCGCCCACAACCGGAGTACAGGTCACGGCCCAAGGGCGCGAACGGGCGCAAGCCTGGATGCCCTGCCCCTCCTCCCCACCCCGAGCGGTAGACCGCTGCGGGGCTGGACGTGTCGGCGGCCCGCGCGTGGCGATCCCGCTCACGGCAGGTTTCCGCCATGATCGGCCCGGGCCCGTCGCCCCGGAATTCAGCGCCGATCCTTCAATTGAGAAAGACCGCTCAGGGATGCGATCAAAGCTTTTGACGGATCGGTATGACCCGCTCAACCCCGCTCCCGCAAGAACCGCGCCCCAAGGTCCACCGTCTCCTTGCGGCCGAGGCTGTCGCGGTGGCGGGCGAGCCATTTCTCGGTCTCGCTGCGGCCGGCGGCGAACAGGTAGGTGATGAGCTCGATGTCGGGCTTGGCCTTGCTTTCGGGGGCGAGCGCACCGGTAAAGCGGCCGGCCTCGAGCAGGTGGAAGCGGTGGAGCGCAAGCCGCGCGTCGGCAGGGCTCTTAGGCGCCATCCAGCGGCTGTGGCGGTGGTTGCGCCGCACCGCCGCTATCACCTCCACGTCGCGCAGCATGGGCTGCATGAACGTGATCTGGCTGACGCGGCCGGCGATCTCGCGCGCGCCGGTCGGCACACCGTTCTGGTCGAGGGCGGAGAGCTTGACGATCAGCGTGTCGGCGACCGGGCTCTCGCGCCCCAGCGTTACGAGGTCAGGGTTCGCCGAGAACCCGCCGTCCCAGTAGGCCTGGCCGTCGATGGTGACGGCGTGATGCAGCGTCGGCAGGCAGGCCGAGGCCAGCACCGCCTCCACTATGATCTCGTTGCGGCGGAACAGGCGCGCATGCCCCGTGGACAAGTGGGTGGCGGCGATCAGCAGCTCCGGCCCCGCGTGCTTGCGCAAGGCGGCGAAGTCGATGTGGGCCTCCAGCAGCTTGCGCAGCGGGTCGAAGCCAAGCGGGTTGAAGTCGTAGGGCGAGAACATCGAGGCCACCTGGGCCAGCGCGTTGGAGCGGCTGAGGCCGGCGAGCCACGGGTTGAGGCGAACGAGGTCGGGCACGCCCGCCTTGGCCACCGCCTCCCACACCGCCCGCAGCTTCGCGCGCGCCCCGTCGCGGCCGTCCTCCAGGAGGCCGGCGGCGAGCGCCACGGCATTCACCGCCCCCGCGCTGGTGGCGCTGATCCAGGCGATGTCGAGGGTCTCGTCCTCCAGCAGGCGGTCGAGCGCGCCCCAGGTGAAGGCGCCGTGCGCCCCGCCGCCCTCGAGCGCCAGGTTGAGGGGCTGCCGTCGCCGAAGCTTGCTCAATGAAAATCGTCCCCTTTCCAAAGACCCGCGCGCATCAAGGCAAGCAACGGGGCGGCATCAAGGCAGCACGTCGATGGGCAGCACAAACGGCACGCCGTCGATGGCGTGAACCCGCGCACGGATGCCGTAGGCGGTGGCAAGATGCTGCGGGAGAAGCACGTCCTGCGGCTTCCCGGCGGCCAGCGTGCGGCCCTCGTGCACGAGCGCGATGCTGTGGCAGAAGCGCGCAGCCAGGGACAGGTCGTGCACGGCCACCACCACGGTGCAGCCGGCTTCCGCCAGGCCGGCGAGGTGGCGGAACAGGGTCAGCTGGTGCGCGGGGTCGAGGCCGGCGGCCGGCTCGTCGGCGAGGAGCACGCGAGGCTCCTGGGCGAGAGCGCGCGCGATGAGCACGCGGGCGCGCTCGCCGCCCGAGAGCTCCGGCACCGGACGATGCGCCAGATGCGCCG
>JBAPMW010000680.1:0-1582 GCA_049278815.1 Hyphomicrobiaceae bacterium | reverse complement strand
GGGTCATCTCGACCGGCCCCTACGCTGTCGTGCGCCATCCGATGTACGCCTGGGCGCTTGTGATGCTCGCGGGGATTCCGCTCGCCCTGGGCTCGTGGTGGGGGCTTGCGATGCTCGTGCCCGCGGTCGCGGGGATCGCATGGCGACTGCTCGATGAAGAGAGGTTCCTTGCCAAGAATTTGGCCGGCTATACCGACTACATGCGCAATGTCCGATATCGCCTCGTGCCATTTGTTTGGTAGCGGCGCACAGCATCGAGTTGAATGCCGGGTTTTTGTGAAGCAACGGAGAAGAGAAGCATGAGGAAACTGTCCAGGATCGCCGCCGGCGCGCTGCTAGCCGGCGCGCTCGCGGCCCCCGCTCTCGCCGAGGACGGGGTGACGGATACCGAGATCGTCCTCGGCAGCCACACGGCGCTGTCGGGACCTGTGGCCGGCTGGGGCGTCGGCGCCACCGAAGGCGCGCGCATGCGCTATGACGAGGTCAACGAGAAGGGCGGCGTGCACGGTCGCAAGATCAAGCTGATCGTGGAGGACCATGGCTATCAGGTTCCACGTGCGGTGCAGGCGGCCAACAAGCTGATCAACAACGACAAGATCTTCCTCATGGTGGGTGCGCTCGGCACGCCTCAAAACAACGCCGTGCTCGGCGAGCAGCTCGCAAAGGGGGTGCCCAACATCTTCCCCTTCACGGCGGCGCGCTCGATGGTGGAGCCGCATCATCCGCTCAAGTTCGCGCAGTTCTCGTCCTATTACGACCAGGTGCGCTCGGCCACCAAGTACTTCGTGGAGAAGCAGGGCAAGAAGAAGCCATGCGTCATGTATCAGGACACGGATTTCGGCCATGAGGTCCGTGACGGGGTACGCGATCAGGCCAAGGCGTTGAAGATCGCGGTCGCCGCGGAGGCGGCCTACGGCCCCACCGACACCGAGTTCGTAGCCCCGATCAGCAAGCTCAAGGCAGCGGGGTGCGATCTGGTGGTCATGGGCTCGATCATCAGGGACAGCATCCAGCCTGTCGGCACCGCCAAGAAGCTCGGCTGGACCGGCGTGACCTTCGTCGGCCAGGCGGCATCCTACGATCCCATCGTGGCCGGCGCGCCAGGCGGCATCATGGAGGGCTTCTACTCCGGCACCGGCATGCCCTTCTCCTATCCCGACACCAGCGGCGAGGCGATCAAGACTTGGGCCGCCAGGTACAAGGCCAGGACCAAGCAGGACCCCAACAGCGCCGCGCAGTACAGCTACGTCGGCAGCGACATCATCGTCAAAGCGCTTGAGGCGGCCGGCAAGGACCTGACGCGGGCCAAGTTCCTCGCCGCGCTGGAATCCATCAAGGACTACAGGCCCATGTTCCCCGGGCCAACGCTGAGCTACGGCCCCAAGCAGCACCAGGGCTCGGGCGCCACATTCCTGGCCAAGGTGGAAGGCGGCCGCTGGAAGGTGGTCGCGGAGAACCTGATGTATTGAGATGAGGCGGCGCGACACGCGCCCCCGGATCCCCTCTCCCCGCTGGCGGGGAGAGGGCGAGGGGTGAGGGGCAGCCCAAATTGCCGACGTCGGAATGTGCGGCTGCCCCTCAC
>JBAPMW010000679.1:0-4614 GCA_049278815.1 Hyphomicrobiaceae bacterium | reverse complement strand
CCCGCTCGATCCTCGGCACGCTTGGAAGGCCCCTGGCAGCGCCTGCGAAAGCCCCTGGTGGGCGTTTTCACGGTTGGCAGGGCTTGAGGCGTCAGCGTCTTCCCGGCCTGGGCGGGCGTTGGATCGCCCGCTGCGATGCGCCCGACCTCGACCTCTTCGGCGCGCGTTATCCGGGGCTCCGTGACGTCAGGGTCTACGCCGCCCTGGAGGTCGGCGCATTCCACCTCGGGCTGTGGGGCCTGTCCTGGCTGGCGCGCGCCGGACTCCTGCGGCCCGACCGCCTCGCCGCGCCGCTGATCGGCCTGAAGCGGCGCCTGGCGTTCCTCGGCTCCGACCGCGGCGGCATGGTGGTTACCCTCGCCGGACGCGACGCCGCGAACCGCCCGCAGCGCCTCACCTGGCACCTCGTCGCCGCCAGCGGCCACGGGCCCTACATCCCGGCCACCCCGTCGGTGCTGCTCGCCAAGCGGCTCCTCGCTGGTACGCTCGCGACGCGCGGTACCATGCCGTGTGTGGGGCTTTTCACGCTCGCGGAGTTCCTTGCAGAGGTCACTGATCTGGATATCGTGGCAGGGACAGCGTGAGCACGCCCCGTTACGGAACCCGAGCCCGCGCTTGCCGATCGCGCATTGGTGGCAGGAGTAGCGCTCAGATGCTGAAGCAGGGCGGTTGGAAGGGATTCCCCAGCGGCCGAGAGAAGGTCGCTTTGGAGCTTGCATTGTCCAAAGAAGAAATCGAAGCCCGGTACAGGCTAGCATTCATCCATGGCTCGGACAATTTGGGAAAAGCGCATTCGACGTATTTTGACGACGAGCTGTTGGGGCCGGCCGCTATCCTTTGCTACGAAAGATCGCCGAACGGCATGGCGAGCGTTTGGGTCGACTCAAGCGTTGAACTCGAGGCAGCCGTCCGCCGCCTGCTGATCGTCTTTGACTTGGATCCGACGCTCGTCAATGCACCAAAGCTGGCGTGATCGATAGGCTCCTCCGCCTACTGCAGCATCAACCGCACCGCAATCCCCACCAGCGCCAGCGCCGCCACCCACAGCGCCACGCGCCCCCACCGGCCTTGCCGCGCCTGCGCGGCGGCCAACCGCTGCACTGTGTCCTCGTCCAGCCGGAACCCCTCGCGCGTGGTGTCCGCCAATGCCAGGGCCGCCCGCTCGGCCTGCTCCAGGAGGCGGGGCACATCGCCCAGGACGCGCCCCAGCGTCTCGGCGCCCGCGCCTGCCTCGCGCAGGCGCCCCGCCACCCCCAGGTTGCTCTCCACCCACTCCCTGGCGATCGGCTCGGCGGCGGTCCACAGGTTGAGCTCGGGGTCGAGCGAGCGCGCCACGCCCTCCACCACCACCATGGTCTTCTGCAGCAGGATCAGCTCCGGCCGCGTCGCCATGTCGAACACCTCGGTGTAGGCGAACAGCTGGCCCAGCAGGTCGGCCATGGAGATCTCGGCGGCGGTGCGGCCGTGGATCGGCTCGCCGATCGCCCGCATGGCCTGCGCGAACACCTCCACCGGGTGGTGGAGCGGCACGTAGCCCGCCTCGAAGTGGATCTCGGCGGTGCGGCGGTAGTCGCGCGTGATGAGGCCGTGCAGGATCTCCGCCAGGAACCGGCGCTCCTTGAGGCCCAGCCGCCCCATGATGCCGAAGTCGACCGCCACCACGCCGCCTTCCCTGTCGACCAGCAGGTTGCCCTGGTGCATGTCGGCGTGGAAGAAGCCGTCGCGCATGGCGTGGCGCAGGAAGGCGCGCAGCACCGTGAGGCCCAGCCCCTTGAGGTCATGGCCGGCGGCCCGCAAGGCCTCATGGTTGGCGATGGAGATGCCGTCGATCCATTCCAGCGTCAGCACCCGCCGGGCGGTGCGGCGCCAGTCCACCGTCGGCACGCGGAAGCTGCCGAGCTCAGGGCTCGTGTCGCGCGCGATGTTGTCGGCCATCTCGGAGATGGCGGCGGCCTCCAGCCGCATGTCCATCTCGATCTCCACCGAGCGCGCCAGCGTCTCCACCACGGCCACCGGGCGCAGCCGGCGCGTGGGCGGGTGGAAGCGCTCGATCTGGCGGGCGGCGAAGAAGTAGCTGTCGAGATCCTGCTGGAAGCGCCGCTCGATGCCGGGGCGCAGCACCTTCACCGCCACCTCGCGGGGCGCACCGTCCGCCAGCACCACCGCCTTGTGCACCTGGGCAATGGAGGCCGCGGCCACCGGCGGGCCGAATTCCGCGAAGTGGTCCTCCAGCCGGCCGCCCAGCTCGGCCTCGATGGTGCGCCGCGCCTCCTTCATGGGGAAGGGCGGCAACCGGTCCTGCAGGGAGCGCAGGTCGCCCGCCAGCTTCGGCCCGATCAGATCGGCGCGCGTGGCCAGGAACTGGCCGAGCTTGATGTAGCTCGGGCCCAGGCTCGCCAGTGCCGCCGCGATGCGGCTGCCCTTCGACTGGGTGGCGCGGAACGGCCAGGTCAGCACCCGCACAGGCAGCGTCAGGGCGCGTGCGACATGCAAGGCGAGGGGCGCCTTGGTGCCGGCCGGGACGAGATCCACGCCGTGCTGCGCCAGCACGAGGCCGGCGCGGGAGAGGCGCAGGATGTTGCCGACGGTGGTGGCCATGGTGCCAGTGGGTTCCGGCGAGGGTGTTGTGTCTCTCTTATGAGTGCCAGGATGCTAGGGCACAACGAGATATGGCAGATAAACTGAGAGCGCCGGAGGCTCGTAGCCGCAAGCGGGACACTTCTCCGATGAGTCCAGCCGCCGGTATTTACACCGAGGACACCTGTTGGCTCTATCCCGGCTAGCCTCGAATGGATCCCTGATGCCTCGGCTTGCGATCTCCATCACGATGGCGCCGTCGGCTTCTTGATCTGGTAAGACACACCTGCCAATCGCAGTTGGCCCTCATGCCGCAGACTTCTGCCTCAATGCGCGTACAACGGCATCGGGGTCCATCGCGATTACGGTCAACAGGACCTGGGCGGCGCGGTCGGGGCGGTGAGCCCCCTGCTCCCAGTCCCGAACGGTGCCCAGTGGCAGGCCGAACCGCTCCGCGAACTCCTCCTGCGTCAGATTCATGTTTTGGCGTATGGCTCGGACATTCACCACACGCCGGGCGCGCGCGAGCTGCTCTTCCGTTGCGGGTGGGCAATCCGGATCGGACACGGCTGCTGCGTGGCGCTCCTCCTCCGTCATGGCGTCGAAAGCACGCCAGTCCGTCTTGGGTGGCCGCTTGGGATTGAGCTTAAACCTCGTGGTACTTCCTTTTTTCATGGGGCTCGGCGCCTCTCGCCGAAATGATACGGGTGACGTCGCCTCGGATCGTACAGGTGACAACCAGCACTCGGCCGTCAACGAAGCCGATTGTATTGAAGCGGGTCTCGCCTGAAGGATCGCGGTCCTCGAAGTCGACGACGAAGGGATCAAGAAATACCTTCGTGGCCGTCCTGAAGTCGATGCGATGCTTCCTGAGATTGCGCTCCTCCTTAACGTCGTCCCAGTCGAACTCCATGGCAACCTACTGAATTTCAGTATTCAAGTCAAGCTATCATATCGATCCGTCAGCTGCAATTGTGCGTACGCATTATGTCTCCGCGAGCGCGGTGGTGTAGCGCTGTCGCGTTTGCACGCGGCGAGGAGACCCACTAAGGGCCGAGTGCAATCCAACGCGACGCGCTGCCTTCATTGCGAATGTGCCGGCCTCGTCGCTGGCGCTCGACCCGATCTACCCGCCCGCCGCCTGCAGCGTGTTCCGCAGCAGGCAGGCGATGGTCATGGGGCCGACGCCGCCGGGCACCGGGGTGATGGCGCCGGCTACGGCCTTGGCCTCCTCGAAGGCCACGTCGCCCACCAGCCGGTCCTTGCCGTCCGGGCCGGCCACGCGGTTGATGCCCACGTCGATGACGATGGCGCCGGGCTTGATCCAGTCGCCGCGCACCATCTCGGGGCGGCCAACTGCGGCGATCAGAAGGTCGGCGCGCCGGGCGACGGCCGGCAGGTCGCGGGTACGCGAGTGGGCGATGGTCACGGTGCAGCTGGCGCCGAGCAGCAACTGCGCCATCGGCTTGCCGACGATGTTGGAGCGGCCGATCACCACCGCCTCCAGCCCGGCAAGATCGGGCCGCACCGACTGGGCGAGGATGAGACAGCCGGTGGGCGTGCACGGCGCCAGCGCTTTGGCGCCGGAGGCCAGGCGGCCGACATTGATGGGGTGGAAGCCGTCGACGTCCTTCTCCGGATCGATCGCCTCGATCACCTTGCCGGAATCGATGTGCTTCGGCAGCGGCAGCTGCACCAGGATGCCGTGCACGTCGGGCCGGCGGTTGAGCTCGCCGATGACCGCCAGCAGCTCGGCCTCGCCGGTCGCGGCGGGCAGCTTGTGCTCGACCGAGACCATGCCCACCTCGCGGGTGGCGCGTGCCTTGCTGCGCACGTAGACTTGGCTCGCCGGGTTCTCGCCCACCAGCACCACGGCCAGACCGGGCGCGGGGCGGCCCTGGGCGACCCGCTCGGCCACCTGGGCCGCAACCCCGGCCCGCACCTGGGCCGCGACCGCCTTGCCGTCGATGATGGTGGCGCCGGCCATCCTCTCCCCCTGTCCCTGATGTCAGGCTAAGGCCGCGACCCGTGCCGCCA
>JBAPMW010000678.1:0-10737 GCA_049278815.1 Hyphomicrobiaceae bacterium | reverse complement strand
GGTCAGACCCGCAGGGTCTGACCCCGCCAAACCACCTACTCCGCCGCCTTGAGCACCGTCGGCGGCGAGGGGCTGCGCAGCTCGGCCAGCAGCGTCGCCTCGCGGCCCTTGGCGAGCTTGTAGTTGCGCTCCTTGATGTGGCCGAAGCCTTTGATCTCCAGGGGCAAGCCGGCGAGCGCGATCGCGGTGTGGTGGGTGGCGGGCGAGAGACGCTGGGCGATCTCTTCGAGCAGCCGCTCGTAGTCGGCGATCATCTGCCGCTCCAGCCGCCGCTCGTGCGTGTAGCCGAACAGGTCCCAGGCGGTGCCGCGCAGGCGCTTGCCCTTGGAGAGCAGACGGAAGACGGGGAGCATCCAGCGCCCGAACGCCATCTTCCGCGGCTCGCCGGTGCGCTTGTCGCGGCGGGCCAGCAGGGGCGGGGCCAGGTGAAACTGGAGCTTCCCGCGCGCCTCGAACTGCTCGGACAGCGCCTTCTCGAAGGCCGGGTCGGTGAAAAGCCGCGCCACCTCGTACTCGTCCTTGTAGGCGAGCAGCTTGTGGTAGCCCCGCGCCACCGCCTCGGCGAGGCCCGCCCGCCCCGGCGCCTTGGCGCGCTCAAGCTCGGCGATGGCCGCTACCCGGGCGCGATAGCGCTCCACCAGCGCCGCATCCTGGTAGCCGGTGAGCTGCGTGGCGCGGTAGGCGACGATATCCTCCAGCGTCTGCTTCTTGGGGGCTGCCGGCGTCGCCGCCGCGCCCATGATGCGCTCCACCGCCGCCATGTCGTGGGCCGCCAGTCGGCCGAAGCGGAAGGCGGCCTTGCTCATCTCGACGGCGGCGCCGTTGAGCTCGATGGCCTGCTCTATTGCCGCGGCGCCGATGGGCACCGCGCCCAGCTGGTAGGCGTAGCCCAGCAGGAAGATATTGGCAGCGATGGAGTCGCCGAACAGCTTCACGGCGGCGGTTTGCGCATCGAAGTGGTGCACCGGCCCGTTGCCGGCGCGCTCGGCGATGGCATGGCGGAGCGCTGGACCCGGCACGCGGATGTTGGCGTTGCGCGTGAACTGGGCGGTGTGCATCTCGTAGTCGGAATAGACCACCGCGGTGTGATCCGGCTTGATGGTTGCCAGCACCGGGTTCGACGCCGTCACCACCAGGTCGCAGCCGAGCACCAGGTCGGCTCCCGCCACGCCGGCGCGGATCGCATGGATCTGCTCGACGTCCTTCGCCACCCGCATGTGGCAGGCGACCGCGCCGCCCTTCTGGGCGAGACCGGTCATGTCGATGGCGCCGAAGCCCTTGCCCTCCAGGTGCGCCGCCTGGCCCAGCACGGCGGAAACCGTCACTACGCCCGTGCCACCGACGCCCGTGACCAGCATGGTGTAAGGCGTATCCAGCGCCGGCAGCTTCGGCTCCGGCAGGCTCGCCAGCATGGCCGTAACGCTGTCGCCGCGCACTGCCGTGCCGGATTTCCTCACCTTGGCGCCATGCACTGTCACGAAGCTGGGGCAGAAGCCCTCCACGCACGAGAAGTCCTTGTTGCAGGCTGACTGGTCGATGGCGCGCTTGGTGCCGAGCTCGGTTTCCAGCGGCATCACCGCGACGCAGTTCGACTTGACGCCGCAGTCGCCGCAGCCCTCGCACACCGCCGGGTTGATGAACACGCGCTTGTCGGGGTCGGGGAAGGTCCCGCGCTTCCTCCGGCGGCGCTTCTCGGCGGCGCAGGTCTGGTCGTAGATCAGCACTGAGACGCCCGGAACCTTGCGCAGGTCCTCCTGCACGCTCTGCAGGTCGCGGCGGTGGTAGACGGGCACGCCCGCGGGGATGAACCCTGACGGATACTTGTGCGGCTCGTCGGTGACGACCACCACCTTGTCGACGCCCTCGGCCTGCACCTGCCGCGCCATCATCCCCACGGTGGGGGCGCCGTCGAGGGCTTGGCCGCCGGTCATGGCGACGGCGTCGTTGTAGAGAAGCTTGAAGGTGATGTTCACGCCCGCAGCGCGGGCGGCGCGGATGGCGAGGCTGCCGGAGTGGATGTAGGTGCCGTCGCCGAGGTTCTGGAACACGTGGGGCGTCTTGGAGAACGGCGCCTCGCCGATCCAGTTGGAGCCCTCGCCGCCCATCTGGGTGAACCCTTCGGTGTTGCGGTCCATCCAGTGCGCCATGTAGTGGCAGCCGATGCCGGCGTAGGCGCGCGAGCCCTGCGGCACCACCGTGGAGCTGTTGTGCGGGCAGCCGGGGCAGAAGTAGGGGATGCGGACGGCGGCCTCGGCGCTCTCGGGGCGGTTGCCCTTGATGCGTTTTAATTCGGCGATCCTGTCCTTGATGTCGTCGCCGGCGCCGTAGCGGATCAGGCGCTCGCCGAGCTGGATGGCGATATCGCTGGGGTCGAGGGCGTACTTGGCCGGGAACAGCCACTGCTCGTTCTCGTCCTTCTTGCCGAGCACGCGCGGCCGGTCGGCGAGGTCGTAGAGCTGCTCCTTGACCTGGGTCTCGATCAGGGCGCGCTTCTCCTCCACCACCAGGATCAGGTCGAGCCCCTGCGCGAATTTCAGGAGCCCCTGCGGCTCCAGCGGCCAGGGCATGCCGACCTTGTAGACGCGCAGGCCGAGCCGGTTCGCTGCCACCTCGTCGATGCCGAGCTCATCCATGGCGGCGCGCACGTCGAGATAGCTCTTGCCGGTGGTGACGATGCCCACCTTGGGCGCTGCGCCACCGCTGGTGACGATGCGGTCGAAGCCGTTGGCACGGGCGAAGGCAAGGATGGCCGGGCGCTTGTAATCGTGCAGCCGCGCCTCCTTGGCGAGGGCCTGGTCGCCCAGACGGATGTTGAGGCCGCCGGGCGGCGGCGTGAAATCGTCGGGGGTCCTGATCTGGATGCGGTCGATGCGGCCATCGACGGTGGCGGTGGCCTCGATGTTGTCCTTGACGCACTTGAGGCCGACCCAGACGCCGGCATAGCGCGACAGGGCTAGCCCCAAGATGCCGTAGTCGAGGATCTCCTGCACGCCGGCCGGGTTCAGGATCGGCATCATGTAGTCGACGAAGGCGAACTCCGACTGGTGGGCGCTGGTCGAGCTCTCGCAGGTGTGGTCGTCGCCCATGAGCGCGATCACGCCGCCGTGCCGCGACGTGCCCGCGTGGTTGGCGTGGCGGAAGACGTCGCCCGTGCGGTCCACGCCCGGGCCCTTGCCGTACCAGACGCCGAACACGCCGTCGTACCTGCCCTCGCCCCTCAGCTCGGCCTGCTGCGAGCCCCAGATCGCGGTGGCGGCCAGGTCCTCGTTGAGGCCCGACTGGAACCGGATGTGGTTGGGCTCCAGGATGCCGCTGGCGCGCAGCATCGCTGCCTCCAGGGTGGCGATGGGCGAGCCGCGGTAGCCCGTCACGTAGCCAGCCGTGTTGAGGCCGGCGCGCACGTCGCGGGCGCGCTGCGTCAGCATCAGGCGCACGATCGCCTGCGTACCCGTCAGGAGCTGGCGGGTCTCGTCGAGCGCGTATTTGTCGTCGAGGCTGACGGCGTGCTTGACCATTGGAATCCCGGCGTTCGCGTCCTCGTGCCGCGTCGGGCAAACGTAAGCTTGGCGAACGCGGCCGTAGCTTAACGATGCCAGAGTCTGGCCACTATCGCAAACATTGACGCGGCCTGGGCTTAAACATCTCGGGGATCAGGATCGGCCAGATCTTGCAGAATATCAGGTCATCGGGAACGACGGCCAACGCCTGGTGCGATACCAGGCCGCCGCCAGACGGCTGGCCGCCCGACCCGGTAATAATATTGCGTGTCATGCGAGCGGGGATGGCCGGTTATGCGCTTACGTCATACGCGTACGCGCCCAGGGTGCTGGCGGCCCCCAGCGCGGCTCTGGGAACCGGCAACTGCGCCGGATCGTTCCAGCTCACAGAGGAAAGCGACACGCAATCACGAGGCCGGTCATGGTTAACGCAGGGCAGATCAAGGAGCAGATGGAGGTGCGAGGTGCCGACGGCAAGCACGTCGGCACCGTGGACGGCATGGAAGGAGAGCGCATCCGGCTAGCCTCGGGCGGCATGCTCCATACGATCGAACTCGACGCCGTCGAGGAGGTCGAAGGCGACGTCGTGAAGCTTAAGCTGACCGCCCAGGAGGCCACTAGGCCTTGGCATTGATGGAGGCCGGCTGGAAAGGCCGTAGATTCTATGCGAATCGTCGGTCCAAGGCGGATTACGGGCTGTCGCCCTGATCCGCACTACCGCGCCGCAAAGCAATAGAGTAGCCCGGCGCCGCCGGACGCCTTGAGCAGGTCCTGGCTGCAGCCGCGCGAGCCGTGCGACGAGTTCCAGGAGCGCATGTGCCGGGTGGTCTTCTTGAGCCCGATGCGATCGTGATGGCCGACGATGGCCGAGCCTTCGGCGCTCTTGGTCCAGTTGCCGCAGGTGGTGTCCCCGCCCGCCGTCGAATAGCGGCCGTCAGGGTCGGAGCCGGTCAGGATATCGTGCTTGTTGGGCGTCTCGCCGCTGCCGGTCAGGATATCGTGCTTGTTGGGCGTCTCGCCGCTGCCGGTCACGACTTCGCCCTTCTCCGTCAACGCCGTCTGCTTGTTGATGCTCACCCCGTCCGAGTGCAGGTCGTCCACGCTCTTGGCGATCAGCATGCCCTTGGCGTTGGGCCACGGCCCCTTGCCGATGCGGTCGCGGGCGTTGACGCCCTCGTTGCCGGCCGGGGCCGTGGTGCTGAGATAGGCGCGCCAGGTCGCAATAGTGGAGCCGGCGGTCTTGGCGAGCGCGGCGCAATGCGCATCGGCCCCATCGAGGCCGCCGAGATCGGCGCCGTTGCCCTTGCCGACGCTGGCGATGAAGAAGGTCATGGGAGACTGCTGCTGGGCTTCGGCGTCCGGTGCCGCGGCGACGGCCAGAAGCGCCGTGACGGCGAGGGCCGACAGTCGTATCGTCCTCGTCATTGCGATCCTCCTTGGTGTTGGCCGTGCGGACGGTGCCCGCACCGGGGCAGCCTTCCATCAACGACAGAGACGTTGACGGTATTCCGCTGCCGGCACGTCTCCCGTCACATCCGGAGCGTGTTTGGCATCACGTTTGCGTGGTGATAGTGTTGCGTAATGAACAACGTGGCGGACAGGGACGCGAGGGCAAGCATCGAGGCGGATTGGGCGGCTCTGCGCCGGCAGCTTGAGCGCCTGGTGCGCGAGGTCGGCGAGGAGATACGCGCCTACCCGGCGCCGATCCCCGCCTGCGACGCCCAGTTCAACCGCCTCCTGGAGCTGCGCCGCCTGCTGCCCGAGGAGCTGGCGCGGCTGGAGGCCGCGGCCGGCACCCCGGCGGCCAGCGTTGCCGCGTTCGTGCAGGCATCGCCCTGCCGTGCAGAGCTGGAGGCCGGGCCGGCGTAGCCGCCTACTCCTCGACCATCACGACGATCTCCACGCGCCCCGCGTGCTCGAACACCAGGGTCATCGCGAAGTCATCGTAGGCATCGAGCGACGATTTGAGGCCGGTGAGCATCAGGCTCGGCCCGTCGCCGTAGAGGGCGAGGTCCTTGCCCGGCCCGACGCTGAACGCCGCGGCGCCCTTGCCGGCGCCGTGGAGCTCGACCTTGCCGGCCCTGGGCGTCGAGGCGGCGATAAGCCGGTCGGGCCGGCCGTTGCGGCTCCTGACGATCATAGAGACGCGGGCCGAGGTGGCATCCTTGGCCGATGCCCGCGCCCACGGATGCACGATCTCCAGGCTTTTGGTTTTATGGCTGTGCGCGGCTGCCGGCAGCATCATCGCCGCCGCGGCCATGAGGAGAAGCAGGGGTTTGAGCATTGCGGAGTCCTCGGAGGCGCGACGCAAGGCCGGTGCCGCAAAGGCTCCGGGCCAGGCGCCGGGCACGCCTGGTTTGTGAACCCTAGAAGTTGATGGACATGCCGGTC
Organism: Hyphomicrobiaceae bacterium; assembly: GCA_049278815.1. GTDB lineage: Bacteria > Pseudomonadota > Alphaproteobacteria > Rhizobiales > Hyphomicrobiaceae > AWTP1-13. The sequence goes on along the minus strand of JBAPMW010000678.1, from coordinate 4,849 downwards.
AACACGCGCCAGTCGGGCTCGGCCTGCAGGCCGTTGAGCTCGCTGGCGACGGGCACGCCGAAGGAGACGAAGCCCGACCACTTCTCATAGGACAGCCGCAGCCCGGGAGAGAGGAGCACGACGTTGCCGCCCGAGTTGGCGTCCGTGGCGCCTGCAATCCTTTGGTTGTCGTGCCACTCGCCGTTGAGCTCCAGCACCAGGTCGAGCGCCGGCCCCTTCGGCGGGGCCGCTTCCTCGTGCGCGTGCTTGTGGCCGTGGTGCGCCTTGGGGCCGCCGTGATACATGGGCGCGGGGAGGCCGGCCGGACCCGAGAGAGCGCCGGTCAGCCGGTATGAGAGCGCCACGTTGTATTGAAACCGGTCGCCGAGGTTGGTGTCCTGCGTCCCCTCTGTGGCGAGCACGTAGAGCACGTTGGCGTCGAGCGACCAGGCGCCAAGGCGCTTCGTGAGCGCCAGGCCGACGCTGCCCTCCCAGGCGCCCGAGCCGGGCTGGAACTCGGTCTCGAAGCGCTCGCCGCCGATGGCGCTCACGCTGGTGTCGCCGGTTGGCAGCGTGACGCCGGCGAGCAGCGCCAGGTGGAGCCCAGCCGCCCGGTCATAGAAGAATCGATACTGTGCCAGCAGGCTCAGGTCGCCGATGCCGGCCGAGTCGCCGAGCTCGTGGATCTCGGGCACGCCGCCGTGCACATGCCCCTCGCGGATGCCGGTGCGGCGGATGAACGGCAGCCGCAGGCTGAGCGTCAGGTTGTCGGTGACGCCGTAGGCATAGACGAACGACGGCGCCAGGATGGCATCGAGGCTGTGCGGATGCCCGGCCGTTGCGAGCACGGCGTCGCTCAGAGCCTTGAAGTTGAGATACTCGAAGACCACTGCGGCGGAGCGATGTCCCTTCTCCGGGGTCTCGGCCGGCGTGGTGACGATGGGCCCCGCTCCGCCGGCCGCGCCGGCGCCAGAGGGATGGTGGGCGATGGCAGGGGTGGCGAGCAACAGCGCTGTTGCGCCCGCGCCGAGGGCGATGGTGCGAAGCATGATGGATTCTCTGCGAGACAAGGAAAGGCTGACGGAGCCCGGCGGCCAGGCCGCGGGTCGGTGACGGTCCTTCGGTTTCCTGGTCAGGCAGGGAGCGGTGGCGCGCGGCTGCGGATGCCGCCGAGGCTCAGATGATCGGCGAGCGTGCGTGCTGCCGATTCGAACGCACGGACGACGCGTGCCGGGAACGCAATGGTCGCAAAGACCAGCGCCACCGCGAGGGCAAGCCCCGCGAGCAACGTGCAGGCGGTGCAATGGCTGCTCTTGCCGTCGCGCTGGTCCTGCCCGCTGCCTCCCACCGGATCGCTTCCCGGCAGCACTTGCAGCCCGTGCTCCGTGCAGAGGATGACCGTGCCCGGCACATCGTCGGCCGCGGCAATCAGGATGGCCGGCGTCATGCACAGGACGCTGGCCAGGATGTTGCTCAGAACCGCAACGATCCCCAGCCAGCCCTTCACGTGCGCATGTTTGGCAGGGCTGCCCATGGCTCGACGCTATTGGTTCGTTCTCAGACCGTCAACAGCCAGGCTGCCGCAGACTTCGGCGACGTCCTAATTCGAGACCTCGAACAGACCCTCGGCCTTCATGACTTGCTCGTAGCGCCCGGCCAGGCCGTGCTGCTAGTTGATGGCGACAGCTTGGGCAGCCTGGCCTCCGACACCGTGTCCTCGGGGGATTGGGCTTGCCCCGCAGACGAGCCAAGCACCATATTCCAGGGATGCGCATTCTGCTCCGCTCGGCTTACGTCACGATCGGCGCCGCGACCGCCTCCAGCACGGCAACCGCGTCCTGCGGCTTGAGCCGCACCTGCAGCCCGCGCTGCCCGCCGTTCATGTAGACCTGGTCGTGCTCCAGCGCCTGCGCCTCGATGACCGTGGGCAGCCGGCGCATCTGGCCGAACGGGCTGATGCCGCCCACCTTGCAGCCCGAGATCCGCTCCGCATCGGCCGGCTTCATCATCTGCGCCGATTTGCCGGCGAGCGCGGCGGCGAGCTTCTTCATGGAGACCTCCCGGTCGGAGGGCACGATCACGCAGGCGGGCTTGCCGTCGACCAGGACCATCAGCGTCTTGAGCACGCGCTCCGGCGGCTCGCCCAGGGCCTCGGCGGCCTGCAGGCCGACGCTGTCGGCGTCGGGGGCGTAGTCGTAGCTGTGAACGGTGAAGGCGACGCCTGCCCGCTCCAGCACCCTCGTGGCGCGCGTCGCCTTCGACATTGCGGGACCTCCTGGACAGGCCATGCCGGCACGCAGCCCGGCGTTCGCTGCGGATCATTCCAGACCGACGGTTGGGCTTCGACAAGCGGCAACCGCGGCTTGGATGCGGCGTGGCCGATTGCTACATCTTGGGCCATGTGCGGCCGTATCACACAGAAGAGCGACCCCAGCGTCCTTGCCCTCGACATCGCCACGCTGATCGAGCCGCTGACCGAACCGGTGCCGCCGCGGTTCAACGGCGCACCGGGGCAGGAGCACTGGCTCATCCGCCAGCACCCCAAGACGGGCGAGCGCCACCTCGACCGGCTCTGGTGGGGGCTGATCCCGCACTGGGTCAAGGAGGCCGCGCCCCGGCATAAGCCCATCAACGCCACGGCCGAGCGGGTGGCCGCCGCGCCGATGTTCCGGGCTGCCTACGCCAGGCGCCGCTGCCTGGTGCCGGTGGACAGCTTCTTCGAATGGGCGACAGTGGCGGGGAGCAAAGGGCCGAGGCAGCCTTATGTCATCGCCATGCGCAGCGGCGCGCCGTTTGCCCTGGCCGGCATCTGGGAGAGCTGGCGCCATCCGAGGCGCGAGGAGGTCGTGCGCAGCTTCGCCATCGTCACCACGCCGGCCAACGCGATGATCGAGACCATCCACGACCGCATGCCCGTCATCCTGCCGCCGCAGAGCTACGATCGCTGGCTCTCCCCGGTCGAGCCGGACCCGCGGGACCTGCTGGTGCCCCATCCGTCGGAGCCTATGACCATGTGGCCGGTCTCACCCGGGGTGAACAAGCCGGACAACGACGATGCCTCCATCCTGGCACGTACGGACCCACCGCCGGAGCCACCTCCGCGGCTCGACCTGTAGGCTTGGTCCCGCAGCCATTGCAGCAGTTTGGCAGCAGCGTGGATCGCGCCGCCGCAAACCGTTGTGATCGCCGCCCATTCGCCTTGGTCTTGACACTTTCCGGCGTGAGGGAAGGCGCCTCCTATCTGGGCACGGAGCCAGAACCGCGAAGGCTGGACAAGCGCCGGGTCTCTGGCACGCGTGCAAGAAATCACACCGACTGCGCGGATCTGCTGACGGGTTGTGGTCAGTGCTCGCCCGGTCCGACGCCCTTTTCAATGTTAGCGCCACCAACACCGCGATAACCGCCGATGCCACGCCCAGTCATGAGCCTCCGCTTCGTCATCACCGGCATCATTGCCGTTGCCTTTGTGGCTGTCCTGGCGATGTGGAATTTCGTCTGGAAGCCGGACATGATCAAGGGCTTCATCTCAGCGCAGGTGCCGCCTCCCGTCACCGTCACGTCGGAGAAGGGGCGCACGGAGCAGTGGGTGGAGCAGCTCACCTCGATCGGCACGCTGTTCTCCTCGCACGGCGTGGATGTCACCTCCCAGGTCGCGGGCATCGTCACCGAGGTGCATGCCGAGAGCGGCAGCGATGTGCAGCAGGGCGCCCCGCTGGTCCAGATCGACATCGCGGTGGAGCTGGCCGATCTCGCCAGCGCCAAGGCGGTGCTGGCGGAGGCCGAGGTGGCGTTCCAGCGCCAGACCAACCTGATCGCCAAGCAGGTGACGTCCGAGGCGAGCGTGGATACCGCGCGCGCCAAGCGCGACACGGCCCAGGCCGCCGTCAACAAGATCCAGGCGGTCATCGCCCAGAAGACCATCAAGGCGCCGGTGTCCGGCCGCCTCGGCATCCGCAAGGTGGAGCGCGGCCAGTACGTCTCCCCCGGCATGACGCTCGTCACGGTGCAGCAGCTCGACCCGATCCGCGCCGACTTCCCCATGCCGGAGCAGGCGATCGGGAAGCTCAAGGTGGGCCAGACGATCGAGATCGCGGTCGATGCGTTCCCCGGCAAGGTCTTCACGGGCACCGTCGAGTCGCTCGATGCGCGCGTGGCCCAGGACACCCGCACATTGCTGGTGCGCGGCAGCCTGCCGAACCGGAGCGCCAAGCTGCTGCCCGGCATGTTCGCCAACGTCACGGTGCTCGTCGGCAATCCGCGCACGGTCGTCACCGTGCCGCGCACGGCCATCAACTACAGCCTCTATGGCGACAGCCTCTACGTGGTGAAGGCGGTCGATGCACCGGCCGAGAGCGCAGCCAAGGGCGCGTCGGGCGGCCCCGGCCAGGCCGTCGCGGCGTCAGGAGCGGGCGAGCGCAAGCTCGTGGCCGAGCGGCGCTTCGTCAAGACCGGGCAGGCCCGAGAGGACCGGGTGGCGATCGTCGAGGGCCTCAAGGTCGGCGAGGAGGTCGTCACCACCGGCCAGATCAAGCTCAATCCCGGCGCCACCATCCGCATCGACAACGCCCAGCTCCTGGTCCGGCCGGAAGAGCGGCCGAAGGAATAGCGGGCTTCGGGTGTCGGGCTTCGGGCGTCGAAAACGAGAGCTACCATGAAAGCGTTCAGACGTTTTTCGGCGGCCGATGCCCGATTGCCGACGCCCGACGCCCGACGCCCGACTCTGGGCTAGCGGCGACAAACGGGGGGTACCAATGTCGTTCACCGACATCTTCATTCGCCGGCCGGTGCTCGCCTCAGTGGTGAGCCTGATGATCCTGTTGGTCGGGCTGGCCTCGGTCTTCAACCTGCCGGTGCGGCAGTTCCCCGAGCT
>JBAPMW010000677.1:0-7162 GCA_049278815.1 Hyphomicrobiaceae bacterium | reverse complement strand
GGGCGAGGCCGTCGGCGTCGCCCTGACCGCCGCCATCCTCGCCGTGCGCGCGGGCGAGCCGGTCGTGGCCGTGGTGCCGGCCGGGCATCGGGGGGACGTGGAGTCGCTGCCCTGCGGCCCGTTCCGTCCGAGCGAGCACCGCACGCTGGAGAGCGGCGTGGCGAGCTGGGTGCGGGCGCAGACCGGCGTGGAGATCGCCTTCCTCCAGCAGCTGTGCACGCTGGCCGAGGCCGACAGCGCCGAGCCCGAGGGGAGCGATCTGGCGCCGCCCACCATCTCCATCGGCTACCTCGCCCTGGTCGGCCCGCGCCAATGCAGCGACCGTACCTCGGCGAGCTGGCGCACGTGGTACGCCTTCTTCCCCTGGGAGGACTGGCGGTACGGCCGGCCGGAGTGCCTCAAGGGCATCGTCGAGCGGCTGGAGGCGTGGGCGGCGGCCCGGCCGGGGCCGCCGTGCGCCGCCCCCGGGCCTGAGGAGCGCCGCCAGCGCGTGCGCATGGCCTTCGGCACCGCCGGGGCCGGCTGGGACGACGAGAAGGTGCTGGAGCGCTACGAGCTGATGCGGGAGGCAGCCATTTTCGACCCTGCCGGCGACGGCCCCGGCTGGCGCCTGCCGCGCCCGGTGCACCCCCTGCTCGGCGACCACCCCATGCTGCTGGCCCGCGCCATCGGCGAGCTGCGCCGCGCGGTGAAGCACCGCACCGTCGTGTTCGAGCTGATGCCCGACGAGTTCACCCTGTTCGAGCTGCAGCGCACCGTGGAGGCGATCCTCGGCCCCCACCTGCACAAGCAGAACTTCCGCCGCCTGGTGGAAAGCGGCGGCCTCGTGGAGCCCACCGGCGAGCACCGCCTGCGCACCGGCGGCCGCCCCGCCCGCCTCTACCGCTTCCGCCGCGATGTGCTGTGGGAGCGCGTGGCGCCGGGGATGCGGGTAAAGGCGGGGCGGGCGTGAGGGGTGGCCAGCGCTGAGGGCGCGGCCCGGACGGCGCCCGACGGTGGGGCCGGGCTTCGTTCGTTCAGGCGCCTGTGCCGATGCGCCCGCGTGTCAGCGAACCCTGCGCCAGGCCTCGAGAAGATTGTCGAGGATGCTCGCCGTTGCCCTTCTGTCGGGTCCGTAGACTGCAACGACAGCGACATCGCGCGTCGTGAGGCAGTAGATGGTGGCGGAGTACCTGCGATCGGCCGTTTCCGCCCACACCGCTTCAGACGTGGTCCCGAACTGCCGCATATTCGCCACCCGGAATGTATCGCTGGCGTGGCGCAGGCACTGGTCAAACGGCATGTTGTGCGTGACTACATGATTGATGGACAACACGGCCGACTGTGCCATGGCGTATGTGGGAGCGACAGCCACAAGCAACAGGCAAAGCAGTCTGATCTTAGACATTTGATTCCTACGCATCGCATCAACTACAGCCAGTAGCACTCAGTAGCATCGCGCATTCGAGCGCGGAAGCCGGCAAGTCTGCCAGAGACTGTACGACCTCAAGAGCCAGCCGCGCGGTCTCGATGCCATGTGCGGCACATAAGGGGTCAGACCCGCAGTGACCCCTTCAGACTGCGCTTCGATCGTGCGGTGCGTCTCAGCCCTTGAACCCCAGCGGCGGCCGGCCGGAGGGGTTGCCGGCGGTGGGGACGCCGCCTTTGGGGGCGGGCATGTCCTCAGGGGCCGGCTGGCCGGGCCCCGGCGCCTTCGGCTGGACCTTGGGCTCATCGGACTTCGAGCCCGGACCCAGCGACTTCAGCGCCTTCGTGAACCAGGAGTCGCCGCCCATCGACGGGCTGACGCCACCGGACTTCAGAAGCCCGTAGGCGCGCTTGTACCAGGCGGAGTTGGGGAAGTTGTGCCCCAGCACCGCGCCGGCCGCCTGGGCCTCCGGCGTCACGCCCAGCGCCATGTTGGCCTCGACGATGCGGTAGAGCGCCTCCTCAACCTGCGGGGTCGTCTGGTAGTCGGTCACCACCGTCTTGAAGCGGCCGATCGCCCCCGCGAACAGCTTGCGCTTGAGGTGCCAGCGCCCCACCTCCATCTCGTTCGCCGCCAGCAGGTTCTCGGCAATGCGGATGCGGTTGACGGCCTGCTTGGTGTAGGGGCTGTCAGGATAGCGCTGCACCAGCAGCTTCAACTCAGCCCGCGCCTTGCGGGTGGCGGTCTGGTCGCGGTGCGGGTCCCTGATGTCGTCGAAGTTGGCGGAGGCGATGATGTGATGCGCCAGCGCCGCGTCCTTGGTGCCGGGGTGCAGCACGGTGTAGCGGTTGGCGGCGGCAATGGCCTCGGGGAACTTGCCGGCCTTGTAGTAGGCATAGGCCGCCATCACCATGGCGCGCCGCGCCTCAGGTGCGTAGGGATGGTCGCGATCGAGATTCTCGAACCGCCTGGCCGCCTCCGAGTAGGCGCCTTTGTTCAGGTAGCTGTCGGCCAGGGCGTACATCTTGCCCGGCGGGTCGGGGTTCAGCGCCTGCTTGCTGAGGTCGAGGCTGGAGGAGCATGCCGCCAATACCGACCCCACGACCGCCGCCGTGGATGCCGCCGCCAGCCACCGGCTGGCCATGCGCCAAACCGCGGTCCACTTGGTCGTCAGATGCGCCATCCGCCTGTCCCTGCTTTGCCCGGCCCCGGTCTGCCCACCCTCGGCGCCGGACGTGCACCCCATCGTCCCGGACGCCGGCCCCTGGCCGCCACGGGATCGACCTGACCTCGCCTATCGCACGACTCGGCCATGCTTAACCAGAGGTAAACGCCCGTACGCTCCGCGCAATCTGGCCACGCAATCTGGCGCGAAATTATGGTGCAGCGGCCAAGCAGCCCGACACGCGTCCATGGGCGAGCCTGCAAGCGCCTGAGGGGGCGCCTAGGTGCGCTCCGCGGCATAGTTGACCACGGCGCCGCCCATCATCGACATGTCGACTGGCGCCGAGTCGCGCACCATCGGCGCGGACACCATGGTCCAGGCCTCCGCGTCGGCCAGCAGCTTGCGCACCACGTAGGCGTTGAGGCGATGGCCGCCGCGGGACGACTGGTAGGCGCCGAGGATGGGGGCCCCCGCCAGCGCCAGGTCGCCCACCGCGTCGAGCATCTTGTGGCGGACGAACTCCTGCGGATAGCGCAGGCCCTCGGGGTTCATGATGCGGTCGTCGGCCAGGGCGACGGTGTTCTCCAGCGAGGCCCCCAGCGCCAAGCCGGCCTTCCACAGGTTCTCCACCTCGCGCATGAAGCCGAAGGTGCGGGCGCGTGCCAGCTCGTTGCGGAACGCCCCCGAGCTCATCTCCAGCGCGTAGCGCTGCTTGCCGATGAGCGGCGTCTCGAAGTCGATCTCCACGTCCAGGCGGAAGCCCGAGTGCGGCCGCAGCTCGCCCCAGCACGGCCCTTCCTCGACCCGTACCGGCTTGAGGACCTTGATGAACTTGCGCGGCCGCAGCAGCTCGCGAATGCCCACGCCGTCAACGGCGGCAACGAACGCCGCGGAGCTGCCGTCCATAATCGGCACCTCGCGCGAATCGATCTCGATGTAGCAGTTGTCGATGCTCAAGCCGCGCAGGGCGGCGAGCAGGTGCTCCACGGTGCCGATGGTGACGCCGCTGTCGTCGCCGAGCACGGTGCAGAGGGTGAGGTTCTTTACGTAGTCGACGTGGGCGGGAATCTCGGCGAGGATGCGGCCCCGCTTGGTTACCAGGAAGCGATGTCCCGTGTCAGCCTCAGCCGGGTGGAGCACCATGGAGACCGGCGCACCGCTGTGCACGCCAATTCCGCCAAGCTCGATCTCACGGCCAAGAGTTGTCTGTCGCGACCCGATAAATCGCTTCGACATTGTCCGACGTCCCTCGATCCCCGTCGCGGGAATGCACGGCCCGTCTCCGCGCATCCCGAACCCCCAAACACCCCGTCTGCAAATCACCCGTCGCGTTGTAGTCTGGTCGGGGGGAAGCAACCGGAAGGCGCGATCCCCGTGCGGGTGTGTGAATCAGACGATACTGTGCTGCGGTGACTGGGGACAAATCACGCTTTCTTACGCTCTGTTACCGTTTCGCCCCAGCAGCGCCACCGTGTCGCCATCAGTCCTTTTGATCGCGCCGGAAAAAAACGGGCATATCAAGCTGTTCCTCGGCTGGCCGTTCGGCTGTCGCAGGTCCAGCGTTGGCTTTCGCGCGTCTTGCACCGGTTATCCGTTCAAGGAGACCCATTCTGCGGGCCGGCGGCGGCTCGGGCTGCTGCGACGCCTGCTGGCTGCGCCGCGCGCCGGCGGTCTTGGCCCAGTATTCGCGTTGGCCGACAAGGGGAAAGTCCTCCACGGTCGGCATCGGCCGGCGCGGCGGCTGGCTGCCAGAGTGGCCCACCGACAGGCGTGAGAGATCGTCGCCACGGGCGCTCCTGCGATTCTGGCTTGCGCTTGACTGGCTGGCCGACTGTGGTGTCCGCTCGCGAATCACGACGTCGCCGGGCCCGCTCCAGACCTCTCCGTTGGCGGCCTTGGCCACGGCGTGGGCCGGCGCCTGGGCCGGTGGGCGCGCCTCCTCCCGTTTGGATGCAACCTCGGCGCGCGATGGCTCTTTCGCGCGGCCGTTGGCGGCAGCCTGCTGCGCCGCCGCGGCGCCTGCCGCCCGCTCCTGTGCAGCCTGCGCGCGATGCATGCCGGAGGCCACGACCGAGACGCGAATCCTGCCGGTCATGGAGTCGTCCACCGTCGCGCCGAAGATGATGTTGGCCTCCGGGTCCAGCTCCTGCCGCACCACGTCCACCGCGTCGTGCACCTCAAACAGCGTGAGGTCCTGCCCGCCGGCGATGGAGAGGAGGAGGCTCCCGGCGCCCCGCAGCGAGACGTCGTCCAGCAGCGGATTGAAGATGGCGTCCTTGGCGGCGACGATGGCGCGCTGCTCGCCGGAGGCCTCGCCGGTGCCCATCATGGCCGTACCCATGCCGCTCAGCACGGTGCGCACGTCGGCGAGGTCGAGATTGATGAGGGCGCCCCGCACCACCAGATCGACGATGCAGGCGACGCCCGAGTAGAGCACCTGGTCGGCGAGCACGAAGGCCTCGGCGAAGGGCGTGCGCTCGTCGGCGATCTTGAACAGGTTCTGGTTGGGGATGACGATGAGGGTATCGACATGGCGCCTCAGCTCGGCGATGCCGGTCTCGGCCACCCGCATGCGCCGCTTGCCCTCGAACAGGAAGGGCTTCGTCACCACCGCTACGGTCAGGATGCCGAGCTCCTTGGCCACGCGCGCGATCACGGGCGTGGCGCCGGTGCCGGTGCCGCCGCCCATGCCGGCGGCGATGAACACCATGTGCACGCCCTGGAGCGCGGTGCGGATCTCGGCGAGCGCTTCCTCGGCGGCGGCCTCGCCGATGTCCTGGTCGGCGCCGGCGCCGGTGCCCTCGGTGAGCCTGGCGCCGAGCTGAATGCGGTGCTCGGCGGCAGACGCCGCCAGCGCCTGCGCATCGGTGTTGGCGACCATGAACCTCGGGCCTTCGAGGCCGGCCGCTATCATGTTGTTGATGGCGTTGCCGCCGCCGCCGCCCACGCCGATCACGACGATGCGCGGCTTCAGCGGGGCGAGGTTGGGAGCCTGTGCATCGCTCATGGCGGGGTCCTCAGAAGCCCTCTCGCAGCCACTGGCCGACGCGCCTGAAGTAGCCGGCACCCCGGGATGTGCCGCCGGCGCGTCTGCCATCGAGGCGCACGCCGGGCTTCAGCGCGATGGGAATAAGGCCAACGGCCGTCGAGAAGACAGGGTTGCAATAAGCCGCGGGCAGGCCCTCGGCGGCGTCGGGCTGGCCGACGCGCACCGGCCGGCCGAGCAGGTCCTGCGCGAAGTCGGCGAGCCCCCTGAGCTGGCTGCCGCCGCCGGTCAGGACGATCGTCTGGCCGGCCTGCTCGGCCACGCCGGAGCGCTCGATGCGCTCCAGCACCCGGCCCAGGAGATCGGTCATGCGGCCGGCGACGATCTCGTTGATGTCCGCCTTGGCCGCCTCCGCGAGCGCCGGCTCCTGCACGCCGGAGAGGGCATAGGACACCATCTCAAGGTCCTCCGCCGCCCCCTCCTCCACGCTCCCGTGCAGCGTCTTGAGGCGCTCCGCCTCGGCGAACGGTGCGGACAGGGTGCGGGCGATGTCGAAGGTGATGTGCTGTCCGCCGACCGCCACCGTATCGACCGCCAGCAGGTGGCCGTCGGCGAACATGGCGAGCGCGCTTGAGCCGGCGCCCATGTCGACCGCGGTGACGCCAAGCTGCCGCTCGGCCTCGGTGGTGACGGCCAGACCGCTGGCGTAGCCGGCCGGGGCCACCCCGGTGGGCGCCAGGAAGGCGCGCTCGGCCACGTGCAGCAGATTGCGCAGCGGCGCCTCCTCCACCGTCACGGCGTGGAAATCCGCCGACAGCAGATCGCCGGCCATGCCGAGCGGGTTGGGCACGCCGGCGGCGCCGTCAAGGCGCCAGGCAAGCCGCTCCAGGTGCAGGAGCGAGCGGCCGTCGCGCTGGGCGTAGTTGCGGCCGGCGGCTGCGAGGCGCTGGGCGTCGGCGTCGGCGACGATGCGGTCGGCGACCCTGGTCTCGGCCTCGAAGGCGAGCGACTTGAGGCGGACGCCGCCGACGGCCACCATCACCTCCTCCACCGCCAGCCCCGCCGCCTCCTCGGCCTGGGTGACGGCGGCGCGCAGCACCTGCTCGGCGCCGTCGAGATCGATCACCGCGCCGGCCTTGAGGCCGCGCGAGGGCTGGAGGCCATAGCCCAGCACGCTCGGAGCCTGCCGGCGCCAGAGGCCGTTGGCGCGCGAGTTGGGCGGGGCGACGATCAGGCACACGGTCTTGCCGGTGCCGATGTCGAGCACGCCGAACGCCGCGCCGGCCCCGATCGAGGCTCGCATTCCTGTCTGCACGCTTGTCGGCACTGGGCACCTCGGGTGTCGTCAGGAGCGCCCATCCGGCGCTTCAGAGACTTGTGCGGCGGTGCTGGTGCGATCGAGCCCGTCGATCAGGGTCCGGGTGGACACCCTGAGGTCGATGCGCCTGGCGCCGCCGAGACCCAACTCGAAAAGACGTGCGAGCCGGCCGAGCGCCTCCGTCGCGCCCTCAGCCGGCAGATCGACGCGTGTAGCGCCCGCCATGTGCAGCCGCCAGCGCCGCCCCGCCACGCGCTCCGCCACCTCGACCTTGCGGGCGATGGC
>JBAPMW010000676.1:0-6058 GCA_049278815.1 Hyphomicrobiaceae bacterium | reverse complement strand
CAAGGTCACGGCCTTACTGCCGGGCTCTCCAGGGCCATGCCGCGCGCGCGCCACATCAGGTAGGCCTCCAAAGCCAGGTATTCGGGCGCCCCATAGGCGTAGGGCTCGGCGCGCATGCCGATCATGCAGTTGCGCAAGCGGCGCTGCAGCGAGCCGAGCGTCTGCCACTCGAGGCGGTAGAGCGGATAGCCGGTGGGGTGGCCTTGCGGCACGGTGATGCCGGCGAGCTTCTTGCCCCAGTTGTCGTCGTGGCATTGGGCGCAGGCGAGGTCGAGCTGGCCCTGTCGGGCGTTGAAGAGGCTGCGCCCGGCCTCGATGAGGGGCATCAGGCGCTCGTCGTCGCTGCGGATCGGAAGCCCGCGCGATTGGCGCGCGATCAGAGCCGTGAGGGCGAGCAGTCCCTTGCCCTCGCGTGGAAGCTCCGGCGCCTGCTGGCGCTCCACGCGGCAGATGTTGATGCGGCCGGCAAGGTCGATCGCCGTTCCCAGCTTGGGGTCATAGGCCGGGTAGCGCGCGGCGACGCCCTTCATGCTCGTCTCGGCATCGCCATGGCAGCCCGCACAGGCAATGCCGGCCTTGCCGGCCTTCGCCTGCCAGAGTGCCCCGCCGTCGAGCACCCACAGCATGCCGGGGTTGTCGGTGTCCCCGTCCTGCATGGCCTTGGTCGCGGGGCTCATCTCCTGGTAGGTCGAGCGCCGCTCCGACAGCGGGATCTCGCCGGCGGCAGCGATCGCGACGGCCAGGCAGGCGGCAACGATCGATGCGGCGCGGCACAGCATGCGCTCAGACGAGCCCGCGCAGGGCACCATCCGCCCACCCGGCCGAGGCGCTGGGAGCCTCAGCCGAGCGGCGCTCCAACCCGGGACATCGCCGAGGTTCGACGCGCTCTAAGCAGAGTTTCTTCATGATGCCAACGGACGGACCACTAGCTCCCGGCTCCAGGATGGGAGCGGCGGACGTCGCACGTGGAGGCACGCGCCAACGGGATTCCCCTCCCCCTTGTGGGTTAGGGGTGGGGGGACCCCGGCCCTCCAAGGTTCTGCAATCCCCCCCACCCTGTCCCTCCCCCACAAGGGGGGAGGGGACGTTGTCGCACGCACCTCGCTCGAAAGCCGGCGTCGGCGCAACCTGCTGCGAGACGCAGCGCAAGCGTTGGGCAGTAAAGCGCCCTTTGCTTAGGAGATCCTGGACGGCCTCGCCTGCGGCCCGGCTTCCGGGATGACGGGTTGGACGCATCATTCCACCGTAATCCTGATCTCCTCGGTCGTGGAGAAGCCGTTGTCGCCGGTCCAGCTCAGCGTGATGGTGCCGGTCTCTGTCGCCACCGTGTGGAAGACGATGAACGGATTGGCTGCGATGGCGGGATAGAGCTGGGCCCGGAAGATCTCCTCGCCGTTGTAGGTGGCCGTGAAGCGCGTGATGATGTCGCGCGGCACCGCCTCGCCCGTCTGCGTGAAGCGGAAGCCCGTCTCCATGACGTGCGAGATCAGCGTCTTGATCTCGATGGTCGCTCCGCGCCTCGCCGTGGCTGGCGCATTGATCAGTGCTCGTGCCATCACAGAACGTCCTCCAGGCACGCCCCGATCGTGACGATGACATTGGCGCGGCCCGACCAGAACGTGCCATCCGACATCTCGGCGACAGCGAGCACGTTCTGCGTGTCGCGCAGGCGGATGCGCGTGGAGATCCTGGCACGGCCGGCGCGCGGCCCGAGCGCAACGCCGATCACGTAGGGCTGGGGGTTCCTCTCGGCGAAGACATGAATGGCCTTCACGTGGTCGGCAGCGGTCATCGGGCTCTCGACCGTCACCGTGCACGGCACGGTGTTGCCGTTCTCGACGAGCGGCGGGATGTCGATCTCGACTTTGCCCATGTTGACTCGCGCCTCACCGACCACGCCCGCCACCGCCGCCTGCATCTCGGCCGGCGTGGCGGCAGCCGGCGCAACCACCAACGACGACGCGGCGCCGCCCAGCGCCAGAGCACCGGCCACCTTCAGCACCTCGCGCCGCGTCGCCTGCCCGTTCCGCTCGTTGTCAGAAGCCATTGCCTCGGCCTCCCCTATTCTCGCAGCGTTGAGAGAAAAGCTACCACGTCCTCGATCTGCTCGGCCGTCAGCACCGGTCTGCCTCGGAAAGAAGGGGCCACTCGGTTGAGGCCGCCGATCCGATAGTAGGGCGGCATGATGGTGTTGGGATTGAGCTGCGCTGCGTCGACAATCCTGAGTCGCAGCTGCCCCTCCGTCCACCGGCCCCCGGCGCCTCTCAGGTCGGGCGCCAGCGTGCCCTGCATCCGCTCATTGGGGAAAGGCCCCGAGTGGCAGAGCAGGCACAGGCCGATTTGCCGGCTCGCGACGATTGCGCGGCCGCGTTCGGGATCGCCGGAGGCACCCGTCAGCGAAGCGGGGATCGCGTCTTCGACAACGGTGAACGGCTTCAACCCTTCCTGCGCTCCGGAAGCAGGCAGCACAGCCGCAAGGAACACCGCAAGCGGCGCTGTGCGTAACACCGTGAGGCAGCATCCGCTCAACCGAGCACCTCCCTGGTGATGGTGGTGAACCAGCTGGCGCGGAGCGAGCGGGGCGCATCGCCCGGGCTCACGCCGCCGGAGTCCGGGATCTCCTGAGCTAGACACGATGTGAGGAGGCGGCATCCATTGCATTGGCTGCCGCCTCCAGTTGGCTCACGCCATGCGGATGCGCTGGTCCTTCAGCGGGATGGAGCGGATGCGCTGGCCCGTTGCCTTGGCGTAGGCGTTGAGCACCGCCGGCGCCGCCACGCAGATGGTGGGCTCGCCGATGCCGCCCCAGGGGTCGCCTCCGCCGCTCCCCATGATGATGGTCTCCACCGGCGGCATCTGCGCCATGCGGATCGAGTCGTAGGTGTCGAAATTGCCCTCGACGATGCGCCCTTTCTCCACCGTGCATGCGCCGTAGAACAGGGCCGACAGCCCGTAGACGAACGAGCCCGACACCTGCCGTTCGATCTGCGCCGGGTTGACGGCATAGATCGGATCGGTCGCCGCGACGATGCGGTGGATCTTGATGTTATTGCCGGTGACGGACACCTCCGCGCAGGCCGCCACGTAGGCGTTGAAGGCCTTCATGTGGGCAAGGCCCCGATGGACGCCCTGCGGGGGAGGCTTACCCCAGCCGACCCGCTCCGCCACGGCATTGAGGACGGCGAGGTTTTTCGGGTGGTTGGCCATCAGCTTGCGGCGGAACTCGAGCTCGTCCTGGCCCGCGGCCTGGGCCAGCTCATCGATGAAGCACTCCATGAAGATGCAGTTCTGGTTGATGTTCACGCCGCGCCAGACGCCCGGCGGGACGTGCGTGTTGCGCATCGCATGGTCGATGAGGAGGTTCGGGAAGGTGTAGCCGATCGCGTACTCCCCGCCGAGCAGGTTCGCCGCGGTCACGCCCTGGAACACGAACGCGTCGCGCCCCTTGTCCTTCTCCAGCATCTGCGGCAGCACCGCGGCAAAGATCGACTGGCCCGAAAGCCGCATGTGAAGCGAGGTGAGGTTGTTGTTGGCGTCGAAGCCGCCCGTCAGCTTGCACTGCATGACCGGGTGGTAGCGGCCCTGGCGCATGTCCTCCTCGCGCGACCACAGCAGCTTGATCGGCACGCCGGGAACCTGCTTGGCGATCAGCACCGCCTGCCGCGCCCAGTCCTGGTGCAGGCCGCTGCGCCGGCCGTAGCCGCCGCCGAGGTTGATCTTGTAAACCTCGCACTTGTCGGCCGGCAGGCCGGAGGCAGACAGCACCGCCGCGAACGTGGCCTGGCCGTCCTGCGTCGGCGCCCACACCTCGCAGCGGTCGGCCGTGTACCGCGCGGTGCAGTTCATGGGCTCCATGGTGGCGTGGTTCTGGTAGGGGTAGGAGTAGACCGCCTCCACCTTCTTCGCCGCGCTCGCCAGCGCCTTCTTGGCGTCGCCCGCCTCGTTGCCGACGAAGGCCTGGTCGGCGTTGAGGCCCTCCTCCAGAATCTTGGCGATGGAGGCGCTGGAGACGTTGGCGTTGGGCCCCTCGTCCCACACGATCGGCAGCGCATCGAGCGCCGTCTTGGCCTGCCACCAGGTATCGGCCACCACCGCAACCGCGGTGTCGGCCACCCGCAGAACGTGGCGCACGCCCTTCATGCCGGTGACCTTGGCGGCGTCGAAACTCTTCACCTTGCCGCCGAACACCGGGCTTTCCATGATCGCGGCGTTGAGCATGCCCGGCATCTTGAGGTCGGCGCCGTAGATCTGCTTGCCCGTCACCTTGTCGGCCGTGTCGAGCCGCTTCAGGCCCTGGCCGGCGATCTTCCACGCCTTGGGGTCTTTGAGCGTCACGTTGGTGGGGACGGGCAGCTTGGAGGCCGCCTCGGCCACCTCGCCGAACCTGAGCTTGCGCCCCGACGGCGTGTGGGTGACGACGCTGCTCGCCGCCGTGCACTCGCTCGCGGGCACCTTCCACTGGTTCGCGGCGGCCTGGATCAGCATCATGCGCGCAGCCGCGCCGCCCTTGCGCACGTAGTCATGCGAGGTGCGGATGCCGCGGCTGCCGCCGGTGGAGAAGGAGCCCCACACCTGGTTGCGCTTCACGCTCTCGCCGGGCGTCGGATACTCGTAGGTGACCTTCGACCAGTCGCACTCCAGCTCCTCGGCGACGAGCTGGGCGAGCCCGGTGATGGTGCCCTGACCCATCTCGGACCGCACGATGCGGATCACGACGGTGTCGTCGGGCTTGATCACGACCCAGGCGGTGATCTCCGGCGTGGCACCCTGCGCGAGCGCGGCTTTGGGGCCTCCGAACGGAATGTTGAGACCGAGGGCAAGGCCGCCGCCGGCTGCCGCAGCGGCGCCGACCACAAAAGACCGTCGGTTGATTCGTACTATTTGGTTCATGGTCTCCTCCCTCAGGCGTTGGCCGCCGCGTGGATCGCGGCGCGCACCTGCTGGAAGGTGCCGCAACGGCAGATGTTGGTGATGGCGTCGTTGATGTCGGCGTCGGTCGGCTTGGGCTTGTCCCGTAGGAGCGCCGCCACCGCCATGATCATGCCGGCCTGGCAGTAGCCGCACTGGGGCACGTCGTGGTTGATCCAGGCCTGCTGCACCTTGTGCAGGGTGCCGCCCGAGGCGAGGCCTTCGATGGTGACGATCTGCTTGCCTTCCGCGGCGCTGACGGGGAGCGCGCACGAGCGTACCGCCTCGCCGTCGATGTGCACAGTGCAGGCCCCGCACTGGGCGATGCCGCAGCCGTACTTGGTGCCGGTCAGGCCGACGTTCTCCCGGATCGCCCACAACAGGGGCGTATCGGGGGCGACGTCGACATCGTGCGAAGTTCCGTTGATGGTCAGGCGTGCCATGGGCGTCCTCCTCTCAGGCACAAGCTCGCATTGGATGCGATGTTTAACGTTGTCCGCGCAGCATAGCGCGATCCAGGCACAGCAAGAACTGCCAAGGTCCAGCCCGAGGCAGGGATCACAGGAACGTGAGAATACGGATTGGGTGGCGTCCCAATGGGCGCATCTCGCCCTTTCACACCAGCTCATTGACAAGCGACGCCCCGCTCCTCAGCCGCTCCAGGTTCGCGAGCAGGAGGTCGATCACGCCGTCCTCATAGGCGCGGGTCTCGCCGGCGGTGTGGGGGGTGAGGAGGACGTTCGGCAGCGACCACAGCGGCGAGGCCGCCGGCAGAGGCTCCTCCGCCGTCACGTCGAGCGCCGCTGCCGCAAGGCGTCCCTCCTGCAGCGCCTGAATCAGGGCCGGCTCGTCCACCACCCGGCCGCGCGCCACGTTGATGAGATGCGCGGACGGCTTCATGGCGGCGAGCGCGGCGGCGTCAATGAGCTTCTCCGTCTCGGGCGTCAGCGGGCAGGCGAGGGCGACGATGTCGGCCTCGCCCAGCAGCGCGTGCAGGCGGTCGCTGCCGTAGACCGCGTCGGCGCCGGCCGCGCCCGCAGCGGGATCGCGCCGGGTGGCGAGCACGCGCATGTCGAACGCCTTGGCGAGGCGGGCAAGGCGCGAGCCGATGCGCCCAAGCCCGACCACCAGCAGAGTCTTGCCCGTCAGC
>JBAPMW010000675.1:0-4222 GCA_049278815.1 Hyphomicrobiaceae bacterium | reverse complement strand
GCGGTGCTCGCCTACAATATCCTGCGCTGGATCGGGCTCGAAGGACTGACGCGCGACGACGCGCCAATCCGGTATCCGGCGCAGCGCCGACGGCTCAAGACGGTAATGCGGGACTTCGTCGCCCGGTCGTGAAAGCGGCCGCCTGCTGCCCCTCAAGTTCTCAACCGCCTGCCCGGCCGTCCCGAGCTTCGCCGCGGTCCACGCCCGCTCGTCGCCACCTGACACCACCAGCGCTGGGACCTCGCGCGGGCTTTTCGCCGCCCCCGAAGTGCGAAGCCTCTCGCAGTCCGGCAATCCGCCAACGACCGCACTTCGCGGCTCGGGAACAGATGTAGGCGAAGTTCATGGCCCCATCTCTGAGCAACGCTGACGTTCCTAATCGGGTACCTGTTGCCCAACCGTAGCGCTGGCTGGTACCGCAGCGGCATTCGTGCCCTGGGCTTGTATCTCATCGTCTGTGATTGCAGCCCCGATCTCGGCCGCCATCTTCTCGAGCAGCTGTACGTCTTTCTCCTCAAAGTTGCGGGGCTCATCATCGAGTATGCAGAATGCGCCGAACACAAATCCTTCCTTCGAGCGAAGTGGGTATCCTGCATAGAAGCGCACTCCCCAACGCTTGATTGCCTCGTTATCGGCAAAGCGAGGGTCGCGGTCGATGTCGGGTATTACCAGTACTTCTTCGCTTCCTACGACGTAGTTGCAGATCGCGTCACCGCGCGGCATCGACAAAAGAGCGCCTGTGTCGTCGGTTACGCTCGCGGGGAAATCGCCGCATTGGCCGACGAAGTACTCGCGATCTTCGTCGATAGTCGTAATGACCGCCATGCTCGCATCGAAAACGTCCGCCGCCCGCTTGGCGATTGCATCCAGCGCTTCGCGGTGCTCTCCATCCAGCAGCCCGCTCGTTTGCAGGACCGCGACGCGCTCTGCGTCGTCTTCCGGCAGTTCGGCTTGCTGTGCTTCGTGTGCCTCGTCCGGGGCCACAATTCGATGAACTCGACGTACGGCCTCGTTGACAGAGTTGACAACGGCGTCCGCCCCGAGACGCTCAAGTGCCGCCTCCTCGAGCAAATCAGCAGGAGCGTTCCATAGCGCGAAGACGATGCGCAGATCCGGCCACCGCATCCGCAAGCGCCGCGCGAAATGGCGCGCCGGGAACAAGGGGCTCTCGCTGAAATAGCTGATGCAGATCGTCTCTCTGCCCTTCAGCTGGAGCTTTTCCACGTAATGGCGGTTGACCGTGGCGAGCGGCCGCGCCTCCGCGGGAAATCCCTCGAGCGCAAGCGCGTGCGCAACGACTCGGGCCGCGATCGCGTCGACCTCCCACTTGCCTCCGATGCAGATGACTTTCTTTGCATTGCCCTTGACCTGAGGCGGAGCCTCATCTTTCAGCTCGTCCAGAAGCGCGTCCATGCCGGTCGCGAAGCGCAAACGGTGCGCCGCGGTGGCGTCCCGCAAGTAGTCTTCGCTGGCACGGCGCAACACGTCGATGCAGACGTCATTGTAGAAATCCTTCAGGGATGACGTTTCGATCTTCTCACTCGCAAGCTCGATCGCCTCGTCTGCATCGCCCGCAATCAGTCGCTGGTAGATGCGCGTTGGAAGATCGAGTACCGGCGTCGAGCCGAGCAGGGTGTCGAGGAACTGCAGCTGCGGAATATTGCGCCCGAACACCAAGAGGCACACAGCGATTGGCGTCGACAGGATCAGACCGACCGGGCCCCACATGGCCGTCCAGAACATGGCCGACGCAATCAGGGAGATAGCCGAGAGCCCCGTGCTTGCTCCGTAAAGCAGAGGCTCCACGACATTGTTGATGATGAGTTCTAGAAAGACGATGAGCGCTATCGTCCAGAGAACCATGCTCCAGGCCGGGTCCACGGCGAAGGCGAGCACGATCGGGAAGGCCGCGCCGATCATCGGACCGAGGTACGGTAGGAAACGCAGGGCTGCGGCAAGGCAGCCCCAGAGCAGCGCGCCGGGGACGCCGATGATCCACAGACCGAGCGCCATCGGAATGCCGTAGCTGACATTGACCGCGATCTGCATCAGCAAGTAGTTGCTGACCCGCGCCCCGGCCTCTTCGATCGACTCCGTCGAACGATGAACGTTGCCGCCCATGAGGCGAAGCAACCGGTCGCGCAGGTCGGTGCGATCAATCAGGGCAAGGAAGACGAAGATCAGCACGATGCCGCCGGTTGCGAGCGGCTCGACCGCGCGGGCAAGCCACCCAAAAGCTTGCTCGAACGGCGTCTGTCGCGGCGGGATGGCCTCGACGCGCTGAACGGGAGGCCCGTCCGCTGGGGGCGGCTCGGTCGCGACTTCCTTTTGCACGCGCTCGACGGTCTGCAGAGCCTTGCTGAACGCTCCGGGCGCGCTCAGGCTTTCGCGTATGTCGGCGAGCTTCCTCACCATCGTCGTCTGATAGGTCGGCAGCTCCAGCGCTAAGGTGCGGACCTGCGCTGCCAAGAGAAAGCCAAGACCGGAGAGGATAATAAGCACTACGGCTACGATGGTTGCGGTGGCAGCCACCCGCGGCAGCCCAAGCCGCGTGAGCCACGTAACAGGTGGGTTTAGCGCGAAGCTGATAAGGAACGCGGTCGCAAGAGGAATGAGAATATCGCGCCCGTAGTAGAGTGCCGCGAGGATAAGTGCTGTCGAGAGAAGTGCCGCGGCGAAGGACACGACGTCCGTCGCCGGCCCTCGCGAGGAGGCTCCCTGGGCCTCGGCGCTCAGCCTCGCATTTTCCGCTTCAGGGACCCTAGCCATGACACGAACCCCCACTCGACCAAGAACGTCGATTCAATCGAGAGGGTTCCAGGCCGCTGGACGACCTCAGATAGGCGGAAGGAGTGAACGGCGCCTAACACCGCAATGAGGCCAACTGCATGGATACGGGTCCGGCGATTGCCGGGTCTCGCAATCTCAGGTGGCTCATGCAACGGGCTCAGGCATACGGGCGGCAGACATCAAGGGCCGCGCCAGCTGGTTGAGGAGCTGGTCGGCGTTCTCCTCCTCCGCCAATGAGAGTTGCAAGAGCTGCACCAGACCTGGCATGCGGCTCGCGCGGCGCTTCTTCGTGCGCTCGGTCTTGAGCGCGGGATCAGCCTTCTCGGCCTGCGCCTCGGTCTTGGCGTGCTCGGCCTCCAGCGCCTCCAATGCGAGCGCGAGCTGGTCGTCGTCGATGCGCTCGGAGCGGCGGCCATACAGGGCGCGACGCATCTCGGCGACGATGTGCTCGAGCTTGGCGGTGCGGACGGCGAGCTCATCGCGTTCGGCGGCGAGCGTGTTGCGCTCCGCGAGCAGAGCGACATGCGCCGCGCGCGCCGCGTGGAGCAACGCATGCAAAGCGTCGACATCGTGGGGCAGCGCTGGCGGCGCATCCGTCATGGCGCGCACGATTGCCGATTCGGGGTCGCCGGGCAGCAGCGTTCCTGCACCTGAGTCATCCTGTCGCGCGCAGGGCGGCGCGCGCGTGGACATCGCAACGGATCGGGTCCGACAAGGCCTGCCGAAGCGTTGCCGACCGCCTCACGCGCTCTCCGGTTCAACAGCTCACGCGCCTGACGTCGCCAGCCGAACAACTGCTGCGGGCTCAACCCGTGCCGCCGCGCCACCTCCGACACGTTGGCACCGTGCTCCAGGCTCTCCACGACGACGCGGGCCTTGTCCTCGTCCGACCACTGCCGGCGCTGGTCGGTCCCGGTGATCAGCTCGATCCGGCGCACCCTCGCGACTGCGCCATCCGCGCTGCCGGCGGGCTTGCTTTCGAGCCTATGCTCAAGCCTATGGTCAAATCGATCGCTCATGGGCTGGCATCAAGCCACAGCCCGAGCCAAGCCGAAACGTGGGGCCGGACTACCGCTTACGATCATGTGCCACTGCACGTAGTAGGCCAGAATGCTGAGGAGGATGTGGGCGCGCACCCGCGCCTCCAGGCGATGGCGGATCCGGCGCACCTGGAGATCGACACCCTTGAGCGTGCGGAAGGCGCGCTCGACCTCGGCCAGCTGCTTGTAGCTGAGCACCGCCTGCGCGGGCGTCATGTCGGTCGAGGCCACGCTGGTGCGGATCACGTAGAGCCCGTCGAGCGCGGCCTCCGCCGCCAGCGGGCGATGGGGGAGAGGATGGGGGGAGGGTTCATCGGGATTGAGCGAATAGCGAGTAGCGAGTAGCGAGTAGCGAGTAGCGAGTAGCGAATAGGGAGTAACGAATAGGGAAG
>JBAPMW010000674.1:0-3803 GCA_049278815.1 Hyphomicrobiaceae bacterium | reverse complement strand
GCTTAAGCCCGGCAGGCGGTGGTCCGGCGCCACCTCGTCGCGGAACAGCACACCCGCCCGCACCTGGCCGGCGCGGCCGAGCGGCCACAGCGTGAACACCAGCACCACCAGGAAGCCGTAGGCCGCGGCTGCCGCCAGGCTGCCAGAGGTTACAGCCAGCTCGGCCTTGATCGGCAGGCTGCTGCCCAGGAATCGGCTGAGCGCGACGGGCACCATGAGGCCCACGGCCATGCCGATGGCGACGCCGACCGCGGAGAACATGAGCACCTGGAGGAGATGCACCGCGAAAACGGTGCGTGTGCCGGCGCCGAGGCTCTTGAAGGTGGCGATCACCTTGCGGCGGCGGTCGACATAGGTGGTCACGGCATTGGCGATGCCGACGCCGCCGACGAGCAGGGCCGTGAGGCCCACCAGGGTGAGGAACTGGCGCAGCCGGTCGAGCGTGCGCGAGACCTGGGGTGCGGGGTCGCGCCGGTCGCGCAGCGTGAAGCCGCTCTCGGACAGGGCACCCTTGGCGGCGTCGCGGAAAGCCAGGAGGCCGGCCTCCGACGCGCCGGCGTTATTGGCAAGCTTCAGCGCGTAGCGCCACCTGACGAGGCTGCCCGGCTCGATCAGGCCGGACCGCCGCAGGGTCTCCAGCGAGACCAGCACGCGCGGGCCCACGGTGAAGCGCTCGACGATCTTGTCGGGCTCGACCACGATGGTAGCGCGGATCGGCACCTCGATCCGGCCGATGGAGATGGAGTCGCCGACCTTGAGGGACAGGCGCTCCAGCAGGATCGGGTCGACCACCGCGCCGGGTCGATCGCGCACCGCCTCCGTCACGGAAAGGCCGCCGGACAGCTGCACGGCACCCACCAGGGGGTAGGCGGCGTCCACCCCGCGGAGCTCGATCAAGGCCTGATCCGCGCCGTCCGGCCGGCGCCCCATGGCCCGGAGGGTGGCGACCTCGCTCATGGCACCTTGCGAGAGGAGCCAGCCGCGCTCCTTGTCCTCCATCGCCTTGTGCGGCCGCGACAGGGTGACATCGCCGCCCAGGAGCACCTCTCCCTGGGCCTCGAAGCTTGCGCGCAAGGCGTCGGCGAGCGCGCCGACGGCGGTGATGGCCGCCACGCCCAGGGCCACGCAGGCGATGAAGACGTAGAAGCCCCTGAGGCCGTTGCGCAGCTCGCGCAGGGCCAGAGTGAGGACCACGGGCAGGCTGCCACGGCCTGCCCGCCGCGTCCGCTGATCGAGCGAGGCCACAGCCGTCATGCGGTGGCCAGCTCCGGCGCGATGCGCCCGTCGGCCATGCGCACCACGCGGCCGCAGCGATCAGCCAGGGGCATCTCGTGGGTGACCAGCACCAGCGTGGCCTGGCGGCGGCGCTGCAGGTCGAACAGGAGGTCGATGACATGCTCGCCGGTCTGGCCGTCGAGGTTGCCGGTGGGCTCGTCCGCCAGCACGATCTGCGGGTTGGGGGCGAGCGCGCGGGCCACCGCCACACGCTGCTGCTCGCCGCCGGAGAGCTGCGCCGGGAAGTGGTCCATGCGGTGCGACAGGCCCACCTCGTCGAGCAGGGCCCGGGCCGCGTCGAAGGCATCGCGGCGGCGGGCAAGCTCCAGGGGCAGGGCCACGTTCTCCAGCGCCGTCATGGTGGGGACCAGATGGAACGACTGGAACACGATGCCGATGTTGGCACCGCGGATGAGCGCCAGCGCATCCTCGCCGAGGCCCGCCAGCTCGTGGCCGGCCACCTCGACCGAGCCACCGGTGGCCTGCTCCAGGCCGGCCATCACCATAAGCACCGAGGTCTTGCCGGAGCCGCTGGGGCCGACGACGGCCACCGATTCGCCTGGCGCCACCGTGAGATCGATGCGTCGGAGGACTTCGACCGGGCCGGCCCGCGTGCGGAGGGTGAGCGATACATCCCGAAGTGCGATAACCGGCGGCTTGACCACTGCTCCCCCATCCGGCTCGGCCTTGCCCCGAGCGCTGCAAGCTTCTACGTCACAGTCGAAGTCACGACCAGGACATAACGGTCCAGTAACGACATGGCGATCAGGGCCGGGGGGCAAGCCCCCGTTGGGAACCTCATGGGAACACTGCTACCTAAGGCAACGCCCGCAGACATGGTATCTCGCCGCCCCCTCCGCAATGGCCTGTGGATGGTGGCGGCGTTGCTGCTGGCTGCGGTCGTCACAACCTTGCCGGAAGGCGCCCAGTCGCAGGCCAAGGCGACGCCCGTGCGGATCGTCGTGCTGGGTGACAGCCTGGTGGCCGGGTTTCAGATCAAGACGTCCGACGCCTTTCCGGCGCAGCTGGAGCGGGCGCTCAAGGCGCGCGGCCACGCCGTGGAGGTGGCGAACGCCGGCGTCTCCGGCGATACCACGGCGGGCGGCCTGGAGCGCGTGGCCTGGGCGGTGCCGGAGGGCACCGACGCCGTCATCCTGGAGCTTGGCGCCAACGACGCCTTGCGCGGGCTCGACCCGGCGTGGGCCAAGGCCACCCTCGACAAGATCGTCACGCACGTGAAGGCCGCCGGTGCGGAAGTGCTGCTGGCCGGCATGCTGGCGCCGCGCAACTGGGGCGAGAAATATACGCAGGCCTTCGATGCCATCTATCCGGCGCTCGCCGGCAAGCACGGCACGCTGCTCTATCCGTTCTTCCTTGAGGGCGTCGTGGCCGACACCCGGCTCAATCTGGGCGACGGCCTGCATCCGAACGCCAAGGGCGTGGCCGAGATCGTCCGGCGCATCCTGCCGACGGTGGAGCAGCTGATTGTTCGCGTGCGCGCCCGCCAAACCGCGTCGGGAGGCTGAAGCCCGATGCCGCGGCTCTTTACGGCCATCGAGATCCCCGAGGCCATGCGCCTGCGGCTGTCGCTGCTGCGTGCGCCGATCCGCGGCGCCAAATGGGTGCAGGCGGAGGACATGCACATCACCCTGCGCTTCGCCGGCGACATCGACGGGCGCACGGCGGACGACCTCGCCGACCTGCTGGCCGATGTGAGCGTACCCCCGTTCACGGTGACCATCAGCGGCGGGGGCGCCTTCGGCGGCCGCGATCCGCACGTGCTGTGGGCGGGGGTCGAGGCGGGGCCGGAGCTCGATGCCCTCTACCGCGCCAACGAGCGCGCCGCCCGCGCCGCCGGCCTGCAGCCCGACCCGCGCGATTTCCGCCCGCACGTCACGCTGGCGCGCATGCGCCGTGCGCGCCAGGCCGATGTGGCCCGCTTCCTCGCCGATAACGGCGACTTGCGCATGGAGCCGTTCCTGGTCACCCGCTTCGTCCTGCTCTCCGCCCGCCCCGGCTCCGGCGGTCCGCCCTACGCGGTGGAGGCGGGGTATACGCTGGGGGAGGAGGTGATCGACGGTGCGGAAGGCGGACCGTAAGCGTAGGGCGGATTAGCGAACGACGCGAGCGTAATCCGCCGTTGCGCCGACGGCGGATTACGGGCTTCGCCCTACGCCCTACGCGATGCGTTCGCGCCAGTCCCTGCGCAAGAGCCACGACAGCGCCGCCAGCGCCAGCAGCGCGCCGGAGACGGCGAACAGGGCGAGCGCGATGGGACGCTGGGTGGAGAGGAAGATTGTCCAGTTGCCGTTCGACATGACCAGCGACTGGCGCAGGCTGAGCTCGAAGGTGGGGGCGATGACGAGGCCCAGGACGAGCGGCGCGGGGTCGAAATCGAGCTTGCGCAGCAGATAGCCCACCACGCCCATGATCAGCATGATCCAAACGTCGACGATGGAATTGTTCACCAGGTAGACGCCGACGATGCAGAACATGACGATGAGCGGGTAGAGGTAGGCGTAGGGGAT
>JBAPMW010000673.1:0-8148 GCA_049278815.1 Hyphomicrobiaceae bacterium | reverse complement strand
CTGTAGGACACGATGGCGTGATCGTCCAGCGATGCCAGCGTTTCCGGGGCACCATGACGGCGGATGTACTGCGACGACGCATAGGCGTGCATCTTCATGATGAAGAGCCGCCGCCGGATCAGCTCGCTCTGCTGCGGCTCCGACGCCCAGATGGCCACGTCGGCCGCGCGCATGGCGATGGCGATCTGCTCGTCGCTCAGGATCAGCTCGACGCGGATCTCGGGATAGAGCTCGAGGAACTCGCGCAGGCGCTGCGTCACCCATACGGTGCCAAGCCCGATCGGCGCCGTCACCCTGAGGTCGCCCGACGGCTTGGTGGTGGTGTCGGTAAGCAGCGTCTCGGCGGTGTTGAGCTTGTTCATGATCTCGCTGGCCGTGCCGAACAGCATCTCGCCCTGCTCGGTCAGTACCAGGCCGCGCGCGTGGCGGTGGAAGAGCGCGACCTTCAGCTCCTTCTCCAGGGCGGAGACCTGCCGGCTCACGGCCGACTGACTCATGCGCAGCACCTCGCCCGCATGCGTGAAGCTGCCGGCCTCGGCGGCGGCATGGAAGATACGGAGCTTGTCCCAGTCCATTGACGTGTTTTTCTGTGACGGACAGTCGGTTGTTATTGTGCAGGCTACGCCATTGCGGCGACGCCTGTTGAGGTTTCAAACCTTGGCAAGATAGCGCTCAGCCTCGAGCGCCGCCATGCATCCCATGCCGGCGGCGGTCACGGCCTGGCGGAACACCTCGTCCTTGACATCGCCGGCGGCGAACACGCCGGGGATGGACGTGTGCGTTGAATCCGGCGCGGTGATCAGGTAGCCGCCCGGTGTGGTCTCAAGCTGGCCCTTGAACAGCTCGGTCGCCGGCACGTGGCCGATAGCGACGAACACACCATCGAGTGCGATCTTGGACGGCTCCCCCGTTGCGACGTTCCTCAGAACCGCGCCGGTGACGCCCTTGGGGGTGTCGGCGCCCACCACTTCCTCCAGCACGGTGTTCCAGACGACCTCGATCTTCGGATTCTTGAACAACCGCTCCTGCAGGATCTTCTCGGCCCGGAAGCTGTCGCGCCGATGCACGACCGTCACCTTCTCGGCGAAGTTGGTGAGGAACAGCGCCTCCTCCACGGCCGTGTTGCCGCCGCCGATCACGGCCACGCGCCTGCCCTTGTAGAAGAAGCCGTCGCAGGTGGCGCAGGCGGACACGCCGTAGCCCCTGAACCTCTCCTCCGAGGGCAGGCCCAGCCAGCGCGCCTGCGCGCCGGTGGCAATGATGAGCGCATCGCAGGTGTAGACGTCGCCCGAGTCTGCCTCCAGCCGGAACGGCCGCGTCTTGAGGTCCACCCTGACGATAAGATCCAGCACCATCTCGGTGCCCACGTGCTCGGCCTGAAGGCGCATCTGCTCCATCAGCCAGGGCCCCTGGATGACGTCGGCGAAGCCTGGATAGTTCTCCACGTCGGTGGTGACCGTCATCTGCCCGCCGGGCTGGCTGCCCTGGATCACCACCGGCTTGAGCATTGCACGCGCCGCATAGATGGCGGCGGTATAGCCTGCCGGCCCTGAGCCGAGGATGATCACTCTGGCATGCTTTGACGTCATGGCTGTCCTGGGACGACTTCCTGGCGCGGTGGGGACGAATGGCAAGAACGAATCCTGAACCGTTAAGTAGGGTATACGGCCGGCGCAATGCAGTGGTCAATCTAGCGCTCGTCAGGAGGGTAGGGCAGGTCAGGAAGGGTCATGCAGAATCTGGGGGACATCCAATATGGGCGTGCCGTTGTGCTCAGAGGAAGGTGAGCGGGATCAAATCGGTGTGCTCGAAGGACTGGCTGGCCGCAATCGGTGGATCGGCGAGGGACTCACGCCGCAGCCCGCGTCACCCGCCACGCCAGGGCCGTGGCGGCAGCGAGCATCGCCGCCGCGAGCAGGAACGGCGCGCCGGGCAGGTGCCAGGCGGCGTCGGGGGCGATGGAGCGGGCGAAGGCCTGGCTGAAGAGGCCGGGCCCCAGGAGGCCGGCGAGCGCCATCAGGCTGGCGTTGGCGCCCTGCAGCTGGCCTTGCTCGGAGCCGCTTACCAGCCGGCTCATGAGGCCCATGGCGGCAGCGCTGCCCATACCCCAGAGGGCCAGGACAGGGATGCCGGCCCAGAACATCGCCCCGGTGGATGCGAAACCGTAGAGCGCAAATCCGGCGACGCCGCAGACGAGGCCCACGATCAGCGTGGCGCGCTCGCCCAGGCGCCGGATCGCGGGCTTGATGAGACCGGCCTGCACAACCCCCGACGCGATGCCTACGGCGGCCAGCGTGAGCCCCATGGTCTTGTTGTCCCAGCCGTAGCGGTAGCTGGTGTAGAGCACCGTTACCACCGGCAGCACCACGTGCGCCAGGTGCGACAGGAAGACGACCGCGGCGAGGCCCATGAGCGTGCGGTGCTCCGACAGCAGCCGCAGCGATCCCACCGGATTGGCCCTGCGCCAGCTGAACGCCATGCGCCGTGCCGCCGGCAGGGACTCGGGCAGCACCAGGAGGCCGTAGGCAAAGTTGGCGAGCGTGAGGCCGGCCGCGATCCAGAACGGCAGGAGGGGTCAATGTCGCCCGCGATGCCGCCGATGGCCGGCCCCAGCACGAAGCCGACGCCGAAGGCCGCGCCAACAAGGCCGAACGCGCCGGCGCGGCGATCCGGGGGTGTCACGTCGGCGATGTAGGCGTTGGCGGTGGAGAAGGTGGCGGCGGTGATGCCGGACAGGAGGCGGCCGATGAACAGCCAGACCAGGTTGGGGGCGACGGCCATCAGGATGTAGTCGAGCCCAAGGCCGAGCGTGGAGAGCAGCAGCACCGGCCGGCGGCCGAAACGGTCCGACAGCGCCCCGAGCACCGGGGAGGACACGAGCTGCATCAGCGCCCACGCCGTGCCGAACAGGCCGAACAGCTCTGCCGCCCTGACGGTATCGCCGCCCGCCATGCTCTCGACCAGCTTCGGCAGCACCGGGATGATGATGCCGAGCGCGATCACATCGAGCCCCACCGTCACCAGGATGAAGGCGAGAGCGGCCCTCGTCGCGGCCGGCGGCGGAGATGGGACTTCCAGCATGATCGGCCGGCCTGCCCTGCAGAGGGAAGTTGAAGGTTTCGGGATCGGGGCTGCGTTACGCGGCGACGGCCGCGAGCACGCTCTCGAGCAGCCGGCACCCGTCGGTGCCTCCCAGCAGCGGCTCGATCAGGCGCTCGGGGTGGGGCATGAGGCCCAGGACGCGCCGCTTGCCGTCGCAGATGCCCGCGATATTGCGCTGCGACCCGTTGGGGTTCGCCTCGGCCGTGGCATTGCCGGCCCGATCGACGTAGCGGAAGACCACGCGGCCCTCCGCCTCCAGCGCATCGAGGGTCGCGGCATCGGCGAAGTAGTTGCCCTCGCCGTGGGCAACGGGCAGGCGGATCGTCTCGCCCGGCCGATATCCGCCCGTGAACGGCGTATCGGTCCGCTCCACCTTGAGCCACACGTCCTTGCAGACGAACTTGAGCGAGGCGTTGCGCATGAGCACGCCGGGCAGCAGCCCGGCCTCGCACAGCACCTGGAAGCCGTTGCAGATGCCGATCACCGGCGTGCCCGCGTTCGCCTTCGCCACCACGTGGCGCATGACGGGCGAGTGCGCCGCCATGGCCCCGGTGCGCAGATAGTCGCCGAAGGCGAAGCCGCCCGGCAGCACGATCAGGTCGGTGTCGGGGACCTCGGATTGGGCGTGCCACACCATGCTGACGTGACCGTCCGTGACCCGCTCGATCGCCACCTTCACGTCACGGTCGCAGTTGGAGCCCGGGAACACGATGACGGCGGCGCGCATTGGGAAAACCTCAGCTATTTCTCGGCCTTCTCGACAGTCGTCAGGCGGAAGCTGGCGAAGAAGGCATCGATGGTGGGGCGCTGCTTCTCGAACTCCTCCGCCGGCGCCCGCGCCACCAGCCGGTAGACCGCATCCGGGCCGATCACATGGCGCACGATCGCGCGTCGCGTGCCGAGCTGAAGGAACCTGATCTCCGCGCAGGTCACGTCGGCGGTATAGACGAGGCGCGTGTCCTCGACGCTCTGGCTTAGGTTCTCGATCTTGACCCGCGTCCGGTCCTGCTCGCCGCAGATGGCCTCGGGCAGCTCCTCCTTGAAGCCGGCCTCGGTGTAGCGCTGCAGGAGGCCGGCAACGCTGGTGTCGGCGGCGGCGTCAAGCGACTCGGCTGCCACGGCCAGCAGGAGAGCGCCGGCCGCGCTGGCAACCGCGCTCTTCTTGGCGTCGAAATCAGGCGCGCAGACCGCATCGACGGTGCCGGGACCTTGCTCGTGGCGGCATCCGGCCGGCAACGTCACGGTATAGTGGTGCCGCTTGCCTTCATACGTTGCCGTCTCTCCCGGCGTCTGCGCGTTGAGGGGGCCGGTCCCCGCCATCGCCAGCCCCAGGCCCGCGACCGCCAGGCCCACGGCCACTGCCACAGCGGCGGGCGTGCTCCCCCAGCCCATCATCTCACAATCTCGTAGGCGTATGTCTCGATCACGGTGTTGGCCAGGAGGTCCTCGCAGATCCTGTCCACCTGCTGGCGCGCCATTTCCTCGTCGCTCTCGGCCAACTCGACCTCGATGTACTTGCCCTGGCGCACCTCGTTGACCCCCTCGAAGCCGAGGCTCCTGAGGGCATGCTCGATGGCCTTGCCTTGAGGATCGAGGACCCCGTGCTTCAGCGTGATCTTGATGCAGGCCTTCATGCGCGGACCCATAAACGACAATGCGCGCCATCCTTGGTGTCAGACCCTCCGGGTCTGACACCGTAGCTCCAACGCGGGTAGCGCAATGGTGTCAGACCCGGAAGGTCTGACACCTACGCCAGCGGGCAGAATTGATGCGACCCCGGTTCCCACTAGTTCGGCTTCGAGCTGACCAGCACCGGTCCGCTCCCCTTCGGCCGTGGGCTGCCGGCCAGCACGCCGAGCCGGCGCGCCACCTCCTGATAGGCCTCCAGCACGCCGCCCAGGTCGCGGCGGAAGCGGTCCTTGTCGAGCTTGTCGGAGGTGGCGATGTCCCACAGCCGGCAGCAGTCGGGGCTGATCTCGTCGGCGAGCACGATGCGCATCTGCTCGTTCTCCCACTCGCGCCCGAACTCGATCTTGAAATCCACGAGCCGGATGCCGATGCCGAGGAAGAGCCCCACCAGGAAGTCGTTGATGCGCAGCGCCAGCGCCAGGATCTCGTCGATCTCCTGCGGCGTCGCCCAACCGAAGGCGGTGATGTGCTCCTCGGTCACCATCGGGTCGCCCAGCTCGTCGTTCTTGTAGTAGAACTCCACGATCTGGCGCGGCAGCGGCTTGCCTTCCTCCAGCCCCAGGCGCTGCGCCAGCGAGCCTGCCGCCACGTTGCGCACCACGACCTCGAGCGGGATGATCTCCACCTCGCGGATCAGCTGCTCGCGCATGTTGAGGCTGCGTATGAAGTGCGTCGGCACGCCGATCTCGCCGAGCCGCAGGAAGATGTACTCGGAGATGCGGTTGTTCAGCACGCCCTTGCCTTCGATGAGGGCGTGCTTCTTGTTGTTGAACGCGGTAGCATCGTCCTTGAAATGCTGGATCAGCGTGCCGGGCTCGGGGCCCTCATAGAGCACCTTGGCCTTGCCTTCGTAGACACGGCGGCGCTTGCTCATTCTCGTTGTCCTCTTGGAGATGGTGGTCTGGACAGGATCGAGAGGAAAATGCGCGTCCCTGACGTTGCAGCGTCTCCTGTGTGCTGCAGCGCACAACGAGGCCCTGATCGGTAACGCAGGCACGGGAACACTAGCCGAAGGGCGCTCGAGAAACAACGTCAAGGCCGTCCCACATTAGGTTGGATCTGGTTTGAACCCCTGGCGTCGTTGATCTGCGCCCCTATGTCGAGCTATGGCATCGCCTTGCCAGCCACTCGGGGGCATGCGATCCGTGGCCTTCCTGGAACACTTTGCGAACACGGCACTCACCCGGAGAGACCGAATGACCACCTTCGATGACCGTGAGAAGTCCTTCGAGAAGAAGTTCGCCATGGACGAGGCGCTCAAGTTCAGGTCCGAGCAGCGCCGCAACAGGCTGCTCGGCGAGTGGGCGGCGGGCAAGCTGGGGATAACGGGGCCGGACGTCGCGGACTACACCAAGGCCCTGCGCAAGGCGGATCTGGCGACCAAGGGCGACGACGACGTTTTCCAGAAGCTGCGCCAGGACTTCGACGCCAAGGGGGTGGCCATCTCCGACGACGAGCTGCGCCGCGCCATGTCCGACCACCTGGCTCAGGCCGTGAGCCAGATCGAGGCGGAGCGGAAAGGCCAGTAGCCAGGTTTCAGCTTGCAGGATCAGGTCTCAGGGGGCGCCCGACCGGGGCCCGAGCCTCTGGCACTCTGCCTGCCCCGCTACCTGGCCCGCTACCCGGCTTTGCATTGACACGCCGGGTGGGCCAAATTACCTGCAAGGTCGGTTTCGGGCGTCCTTGAGGAGGGCTGCCGCTGGGGGCGGCCCCCGAAACCTGATCCATGGCCCCTCACACCCGGAGGAAGGCATGCCTCGTTCAGCGCAGACGGTGCAAATCGCAACAGTCGATCCCATCTGGAGAGAGGTGCGACGCGAGGCCGAGGAGGTGGTGCGCGCCGAGCCGGCATTGGCGGGATTCCTGTACGCCACCATCCTCAGCAAGGAGCGCCTCGAGGACGCGGTATGCCACCGGCTGGCGCAGCGCCTCAATCATTCCGATGTCGATGCCGGCCTGATCGCCGAGACCTTCGGCCAGGTGCTCGCAGCCCGGCCGGACCTCGGCCGTGCGTTCCGTGCCGACCTGGCCGCCGTGCGTGACCGGGATCCGGCGTGCACGCGCTATATCGAGCCGCTGCTCTACTTCAAGGGCTTTCACGCCCTGGTCACCCATCGCTTCGCCCACGAGCTGTTGCGGCAGGGGCGGCGCGACTTCGCGCTCTACCTGCAAAGCCAGAGCTCGCGCATCTTCGGTGTGGATATTAACCCCGCCGCCCGCATGGGCATCGGCATCATGCTCGACCACGGCACCGGCATCGTCATCGGCGAGACCGCGGTGGTGGGCGACAACTGCTCCATTCTCCAGAACGTCACGCTCGGCGGGACCGGCAAGGAGACCGGCGACCGCCATCCCAAGATCGGCGCCAACGTGCTCTTGAGCGTGGGTGCGAAGGTGCTGGGCAATATCAAGGTCGGCGATTGCTCGCGCGTCGGCGCCGGCAGCGTTGTCCTGAAGGATGTGCCGCCGCGCACGACGGTTGCGGGCGTGCCGGCCAGGGAGATCGGTCCCGCCGGCTGCCCTGAGCCCGCGCGTTCCATGGATCAACGCCTCGCACCCGACGATTGCGGCTGCAGCAAGGAGAGAACACCCCGTGGAAGCCCGAGAGATCGTTAAAGTCCAGACCTACCTGCGCAAGGTGTTCGGGGCCAAGACCCTGTCGGTGCGGGCGCGCCCCAAGATCAAGGATTCCGCCGAGGTCTACGTCGGCGACGAGTTCATCGGCACGCTGACGCGCGAGGATGAGGACGGCGAGCTGTGCTACCAGTTCCAGATGGCCATCCTCGAGATGGACCTCGAGGATGCCTGAGCCGGCGCATCCAGAGCCTGGGTGCTGGAGGGCCAGGCGCTGATGGCTCTTTATGAGGTTGACGGCCGGCGGGTGACGGTACCGGCCAGCGGCCGCTTCTGGGTGGCCGACAATGCGGTGCTTACGGGCAGCATCGTCATCGGGGAGGACGCCAGCGTCTGGTTCGGCACGGTGGCGCGCGGCGACAACGAGCCGATCGCGATCGGTGCCCGCGCGAACGTGCAGGACGGCTGCGTCCTGCACACCGACCCGGGCTTTCCGCTCACCATCGGGCCGGACGCCACCATCGGCCACAGGGTGGTGCTGCACGGCTGCACCATCGGCCGTGGCGCGCTGATCGGCATGGGCGCCATTGTCCTCAACGGTGCCAATATCGGCGAGGAGTGCCTGGTGGGGGCCGGCGCGCTGATCCCCGAGGGCCGGCAGATCCCGCCGCGCTCCGTCGTGCTCGGCGCGCCCGGCAAGGTGGTCCGGCAGGTATCGGAGAAGGACCTGGCGCTGATGCGCGCGGGCGTGCTGATCTACGTCGGGAGATGGCAGGACTACGC
>JBAPMW010000672.1:0-2286 GCA_049278815.1 Hyphomicrobiaceae bacterium | reverse complement strand
CGCCGGCGCGGGCGCTGGACGTGGAGTACGCCAAGCGCGACATCGTCGAGCGGGTCAACCGCTACCTCGGCTACCGCGCCACCACCGAGCTGGCAGCCACGCCGGACTATTCGGTTCAGCCCGAGCCAGTCGGGAAGCGGGATCGGCAGCCTGTGGCGGCGACCCCGCAGGCCGGCGCGGCAGAGGACGACCCGCTCAAGGCCGCCCTGGCGCGGCTGGGACAGGCGGTCGCGAGTCGGGGGTTCTGAAAGAGCTGTCCCAACTACAGGCATCGCGCCGATTGACAGATGGGTAATTACCCATTACGTTGGCCGGCATGAACGGAGCCGCCAAGTCCCTGCTGGCCGAGATCGAGGCGTTCCTGACCTGGACCGGCGCAACGCCCACCAAATTCGGGCTCGCCGCCGTGAACGACGGGCATCTCGTCGCCAACCTGCGCAAGGGCAACAGCGTCACGCTGAAGACCGCCGACAAGGTGCGGGCCTATATGGCGAGCCACTCGACCCGGACCGGCCCTCGGCCCGGCGGCGGCCCTGTTCCCGTGATCAACGTGGCGCTGGAAGGCGCGCGGACACGGCGAGCCGAGGCAACGATGCGCCTCGTCCTCGTTATCGGCGGGGGTATCGCCGCCTACAAATGCCTGGAGCTGATCCGCCGCCTGCGCGAGCGTCTCCCGGTGAGGGTGCTGACGGTGATGACGCGGGCGGCGCAGGAGTTCGTCACGCCGCTGTCTGTCGGCGCGCTTACCAACGAGCCGGTGTTCACCGAGCTGTTCGACCTCGACGCCGAGCGCGAGATCGGCCACATCCGGCTTGCCCGCGACGCCGACCTGATCGTGGTGGCGCCGGCCACCGCCGACCTCATCGCCAGGATGGCGGGCGGGCACGCGGACGACCTCGCCTCGTCGGTGCTGCTCGCCACCGACAAGCCGGTGCTGGTGGCCCCGGCCATGAACCCGCACATGTGGGGCGCCCCCGCTACCCGCCGCAACGTGGCGCTGCTGCGGGAGGACGGCATTCATTTTGTCGGCCCCGAGGTCGGCGAGATGGCCGAGCGCGGCGAGGCCGGCGCCGGCCGGCTCGCCGAGGTGCCCCTGCTGATCGAGGCGATCGAGGACCTGCTGAGTGCCGCGACGCAGGAGCAGGCCGGCGACGGCCCCCTCGCCGGCCGGCACGTGCTGGTCACCAGCGGCCCGACGCACGAGCCCATCGATCCGGTGCGCTACATCGCCAACCGTTCCTCCGGCAAGCAGGGCGCGGCCATCGCTGTCGAGGCGGCGAGACTCGGCGCCCGCGTCACTCTGGTTACCGGGCCCGTCACCGGCGCTCCGCCGACCGGGGTTGAGGCGGTCGAGGTCGAGACGGCCATGGAGATGCTGGCGGCCGTGCGCTCCGCGCTCCCCGCCGACCTGGGCATCTTCGCCGCCGCCGTGGCCGACTGGCGCGTTGCCCACGCCGCCGAGCAGAAGCTCAAGAAGCGCGACAAGGAGGCGCCGCGCCTGGAGCTCATCGAAAACCCCGACATACTCAAGACCATCGCCACGGCGCCGATCGACGAGAGGCCGGCCCTCGTGATCGGCTTCGCGGCCGAGACGGAGAACGTGGTGGAGAACGCCAAGGCCAAGCGCAAGGCCAAGGGTGCCAACTGGATCGTCGCCAACGACGTTTCGCCCGCCACCGGCATCATGGGCGGGGATCGCAACACCGTGCACCTCGTCACGGCTTCGGGCGTCGAGAGCTGGCCGGAGCTCGACAAGGCCGAGGTGGCGGAGCGCCTCCTCGCCCGTGCCGCCGAATGGCTGGCGCAGAATACCGCGTCCGCATGACCGCCGCCGGTCCGCGCGGGCGCACCCGGCGCGTCAAGGTGGTGCGGCTGGCGCATGCCGCAGGCCTCGATCTTCCCGCCTACCAGTCCGCCGGCGCCGCCGGGCTCGACCTTGTTGCCGCCGTCGAGGCGCCGGTCGTGCTGCGCGCCGGCAAGCGCGCGCTCATTCCCACCGGCCTCGTGCTGGAGCTTCCCACGGGGCTGGAGGCGCAGGTGCGCCCGCGCTCCGGGCTGGCGCTCAGACACGGCATCACGGTGCTGAACAGCCCCGGTACCATCGACAGCGACTACCGCGGCGAGGTGCAGGTGCTGCTCGTCAACCTGGGCGACCGCGCGTTCACCGTCGCCCGCGGCGAGCGCATCGCGCAGCTCGTGATTGCGCGCTGCGAGCGCATCACCCTCGTCGAGGCCGCCGCCGCCTCGGCCACGCGCCGCGGCGCGGGCGGGTTTGGCTCCACGGGG
>JBAPMW010000671.1:0-1533 GCA_049278815.1 Hyphomicrobiaceae bacterium | reverse complement strand
GTGCTCAGGGGCACGCGGCTCTTCTCCGCCGCCACTCGCATCCTCGTCGACGCCATGCGCGAGCGGGGCGTGCGGCGGCTGGTGGCGGTGACGGGGCTCGGCGCCGGCGACAGCCGCGGGCACGGCGGCCTCCTGTACGATGCCATCGCTTTTCCGCTCGTGCTCAAGCGCATCTACGACGACAAGGACGTGCAGGAGCAGATGATTCGGTCGAGCGGCCTCGACTGGACCATCGTCCGCCCTGGCCTCCTGCGCAGCGGGCCCGCCACCGGGCGGGCGCGGGCGCTGACCAACCCTGAGGATTGGACCGCAGGGTCTGTGACGCGGGCCGATGTCGCCGACTTCCTGGTACGTGAAACCTTCGAGCGCCGCTTCGTCGGCCAGACGCCGCTGTTGATCGCCACCGAATGATTCGATGAGCCGCTGGGCGCAAGACCCCGAGGCTGCCGCAGATGCGCTGATCCTGCGCTGCCTGGACGATATCGCCGTGGCGGGCCGCGTTCTGCTGGCGGGCCCGAGCCGCGCGCTGCCCTCGGCGGTGCGGCAGCGCGGAGCGGAGTGCGCGATCTGGAGCCGGCGGCTCGGTGAAGGAGCAACCGCTGCGCCATGGCTGCCGCCGGGGCCGTTCGATCTCGCCTTCGTCCGCCTGCCCAAGGCCCGCGACGAGCAGGTCATGACCGCCCACGCCGCCCTCGCCGCGCTGCGCCCGGAGGGGCGGATCGTCCTCTACGGCGGCAACGACGAGGGCATCCGCCCGGCGGTGGACCTGCTCAAGCAGCTTGCCGGCGACGTGACAACGCTTGCTGTGCGTGGCCACGGGCGGGTGCTGGCTGCCCGGCGGTTGGAGAGCGCGAGCGGGCTGCGGGGGCCGCTGGCAGCATGGCGCGCGGTATCACGCCTCGAGATTGCAGGCCGCACGTACGACTGGGTGAGCTACCCCGGCTGCTTTGCTGCAGGACGCGTGGACGAAGGCACCGCGCTGCTGCTTTCGGTGCTGCCGCCGCTGACAGCCGGAGCGCGCGTGCTCGACTACGGCTGCGGCACGGGCGCGATCGCAGCAGCGCTGCTGGCCCGTCACCCGGACCTCAAGATCGATGCCATGGACAACGACACCGTGGCGCTGGTGGCGCTGGGCGAGAACGTGCCATCGGCCCACCCGATCCTCGGCTTGCGGGTCGCCGACGCCGGCCGGTGCCGCTACGAGGCCATCCTCTCCAACCCGCCGCTGCATCATGGCATCGCCGAGGATCGCACGGCGCTGGAGCGACTGGCCAACGACGCGCCCACGCACCTGGCGCCCGGCGGCCATCTGCAACTCGTCGTGCAGCGGCGCGTGCCGCTTGATCGCCTCCTCGGCCGGCAGCTTGCCAAAGTCGAGACGGTGGCCGAGACAGGACGCTACCGGGTCTGGCGGGCGCAGGCCGCGACGTGACGGCGCAACCCCTCCGGCGCGAGGCGCTGCCGAGGCAGGTCGTCCGGGTCCGCTGCACGGCGAGGCGGGCGGCGGCTGCAGGTATCGCTTCGCCCATAGCC
>JBAPMW010000670.1:0-2947 GCA_049278815.1 Hyphomicrobiaceae bacterium | reverse complement strand
CCAAGAGTGGCCGCAAGGCTACGCCCATCGACGGGACAGTGTCGCAGTCATGGGCTTGGTCACTGGCACCCTTACGCAGTATCGG
The DNA here is from genome assembly GCA_049278815.1 of Hyphomicrobiaceae bacterium. Lineage (GTDB taxonomy): Bacteria > Pseudomonadota > Alphaproteobacteria > Rhizobiales > Hyphomicrobiaceae > AWTP1-13. Next base: position 2,862 of record JBAPMW010000670.1, on the reverse strand, counting down.
GTGTAGTGATCTGGTGCGCCCGGCGTCGGCAATCGCCACCGGGTTTTTGCACTGAGTACTTGGAGGACAGCACACCATGTGCGAGGTGATCGTCCCAGGTTGGTGCCGGTTTCGAAACCATAAGGAGTCTGCCGATGAGTGACGAGAACCTGATCATCCTGGATGACAGACGGCCCGCGCTGCTTACTCTCGACGCAGTCGTGTGGGCGTTCCTGACCACGGCAATTCAGGCTTCCAGGAAGGTTGGGGTATCGGAGCAGGAGGTCGCAGCAATGATGGAGCGCTATGCTTCATTGATACTTGAGACCGACGGCCCGACCAATGTGGAGGCCCTGACGAAGCGCGAAGTCTCTCCAGCGCGGGCACGCGAGGCCCTGTACGAGGCGTTCACCGACTCGCAAAGGCAACTCGCGGGCTGAGTGACCAGCAAAGAGCCCCAGGAGACGGAACGGCCCGGGGTCACGCCCAACACGCTGGCCGACAAGGCCGGCCCGCGACTGTCGCGCACAACGAGGAGCATGTCGACGTAGGCCGAAGCTATCAGCGGGCAGCCGCGGCGCCCGCTATAAGGCGAGATGACATCACCCCGATGGTTCACTCCGTCGGGAGCTTCTATGCTCCGGAAAGCCCATGAAGCTCGTGCATAGGATCACACGGGGTTCGCTGCCCACGTCCGAATACGACCTCGTCAACAACGCCGGCGAGGCGATCGGCTACGCGCAACTGCGCCACCGCCCATCGTGCAGCGACGAGCTTCCTCCCGCGGCTGCGAACCACGTCTACTACCGGATCGGTGAGGCGCACCGCGGCCGGGGATACGGCAAGGCGCTGCTCCGGCTGGTGCTGGACGAGGCGCGTCGCATCGGCCTTGAGCGAGTGCGGCTGACGGTGGACGACAGTAACCCTACGTCCAGGCACATCGTCGAAGGGGCCGGCGGGGTGCTGGTGGCGGAATTCATGCGCACGACGGGCGAGCGGTGTCGACTGTTCGAGATCGGTCTCAATCCCTGAGTGCGCCCCGTCTGTGGGCACATGCGCGCAACGTGCACAGATTGACTTGACAAACAGTGTCTTCCTGCCCCTGGGCGTAGCCGCATCGCGATCCAGGGTAGGTGGCACCAACCACTATGGGAGCGTGAGGGTCGCTGGATCGCCGGCCTGCCTGCTCTGATCGCGTGCTACCAGCCCTGCTTGAGCGCGCGGGTCACGTCCTGTTTGTCGAGCACCTGCGTGCAACGCTCCCACGCCGAGGCGGGCACGTCGTTGGCGTAGCGCAACTCGAAGGGGTGCTGCGCGGGCACCTCCTCGATCCTTCGCTTGGCGTCCTCTGCTTTGCCCAGCGCGCTGAGCACCCACACGTCCTCAAGGGTGTCGGGGACGGTGCCGAAGACATCTCGGATTGCCTGCAGGCGGCCGGACAGCGCCCTGTGCACGTCGTCCTCGACTGATCCGCGGTAGCGCAGGTTAAGCACTTCGATAGTGTTAGCCAGTTGGCCGATGCGATCGATACGGCCCTTGCGCTGCTCCAGGCGCGCCGGGTTCCAAGGCAGGTCGATGTTGATAAGCGTGGAGAGCCGCTGCAGGTTCAGGCCCTCAGAAGCAGCGTCCGTGGCGACGAGCAGCCGCAAGCGGCCGTCGCGAACCAGCGCCTGGATCTCGTCGCGCTCGGCGCCGCGGCGCCTGCCGTTCTCCCAGAGGAAGCAGTTGCCCTGGCCGCCGTAGACGCCCACGCGCTGGTCAGCGAACGCGGTGGCGAGGTGGCCGGCGATCCACAGCACCGTGTCGAGGTACTGGCTGAACAGGATGCAACCGCGCTCGGCCCAACCCTTGCTGCGCAGGTACTTCAGGACCAAGCCGAGCTTTGGGTCGTTGTCGCCGGCGGCATCGAGGAGGTCGATGGCCTTGCGCAGCCGCGCCTGCGCCTCACTCTCGGCGCTGGCCAATCCGAGCTCAGCCTCGCCCTCCTCCTCCAGCGCGAGGCTTTCGAAATCGTTGGCTAGCAGCTTCCGTGCCGTCGACAGGCCGGCGCGCAGCGAGCTGCCGATGCGCCGCAGCAGGAGCGTCTTCATGAAACCTGCGGTGGCGCCGGAGCCGCTCTTGGCAAGCGCGTTGCAGTAGGCGCGCGCCTCCTCGTAGGCGGCTTCCATGTGCTCCGGCATGTTGAGCGCGTCGCCGTCGCGCTCGCCGTGCAGGTTGACCGGGACCTCGCGGAACACTGGGGAGCCGTCGGGGTTCTTGAGGTCGCGCCGGCGTCGCTTGACCACGTGGCGGACGAACGGGTTGCTCTGCCGCAGCAGCTCGGTGCCGAACGCCTCGATGGCGAGCTGCAGTGGACGCCCGAGCATCGCGAAGGCATCGGATCGCACTGATGTCTCGTGATCCGTTACCCCGAGGCGGTTGCGAATCTGGCTGGCGAGCGTTGCCTCGCCGCGCGGGATCAGCGGGTCCTTGATCCACCCCCAGAGCTCCGACGCTGAACGCGGCAAATCGAGCTGGCCGGCTACGAGGTCGAGCGCATCCCCGGGCCGGGCAGACCAGTTGCTGCCAATTCCGCCGAGCACGCGCTCGCAGCCGTGGTGCAGCACCTGCATCAGGTCGAAGAGCTCCATGCGGTCGGTCTGGATGGGCGTAGCGCTGCCGAGCAGCAGCGTCTGGGTGCGTGGCGCGAGGCAGAGCATGAACTCGAGAAGCTTGTTCACATCACCTTCGCGACCGTTGGCGCGGCCGCGGCGGGCGCGGTGGGCCTCGTCTAGAACGACGCAGGTGTACTTCCGGGAGAGCAGGGCCTGGGCGCTGACGCTACCGGCGGTTACGAGGCTCGTGGGGAACAGGCCGATGGTGCGCGGGCAGGAAGTGGAATCC
>JBAPMW010000669.1:0-5135 GCA_049278815.1 Hyphomicrobiaceae bacterium | reverse complement strand
CAAGCGGAGAAGACGATGGCGTCTCAGCAGTTTATGCGGCAGTGCTGAGTTTCCACGACTGGCGCATCATGCCTTTGATCCAGAAGCATTTTTCGCGATGCCGCCGTATCTAAGGGGATAGGCATGGTGCTGGTCCCTTTGCCCTTATCACTCTGAAGAGACGACGGAGCGGAAGCCCCCTGAAGCTGTTCGAGGAGGCAAGCCGCGTGGTCTGCAGGGAGCTGGCGAGCGGCGCGTGACAGCGCTGGCTACCGGCATGAAGCATGGGGATCGGGCAATGCGGCAACAGGCAGTAGTGCGCCACCTGCGATCGGCAACGACCGACTACTGCCTACGGCCTATTGCCTTGCTGCCCTGCTTCCGATGCCGTCGGATCGTCCGCCTTTCGCACGTGCTAGACGACCTCCTTTGCGCCGTCTGCTATTTATACTAAAGTCTAATGCGCGAGCGGGACGCATGGGAGGAACAAAAGATGAATACGGCCTCGAACTGGCTTTTCAACCTCATGCTTTGGGGCGCCGTCGTCGCGCTGCTGGTGCTCAGCTTACACGTCTTGGTCACGCCGATCCTGAGTGCCGCGGTCACTCTGGTCGCGCTGGCCGTCGTGGTGGTCGCGTCGGCGTTGTGGCCGAAGTGGTAGAGTAAGGCAGTAGGCAGTAGGCAATAGCCAATAGGCGGTCGCGAAATCGATCGCAGGTGGCGCCACCTACTACTGCCTATTGCCTGCCTCCGGCAGCGTGGCCAGCCAGTCGAGCAGAGAGCGGTCCAGCAGCACGGCGATGCGCTCGGCGGGCTTGAGCCAGGCCACGGCTTCCTCGACCGACGAGGCGTCGGCGAGCTTGGCGCCGGCAGTCGCGCGGGCCTCATCGATCTCGCCGCGACGGCGCTCGCTCGGCTCCGGAAGGAAGCGCTTGTGCAATTCGCGCAGCTCCCGGTCCCCATGCAGGATACGCAGCCCGTCGGCGCCGGCGGCGATGGCAGGCGCCAGCTCCTCGCGCCAGCGCGCCGACTGTCCGACGATGGGGGGAGGGCTCGTCTCCTCGGGCGTCAGCAACAGGCCCGCGCGGCGCAGGGCAAGGCCGACCGTCAGCTGCCCGCTGGCCCAGATCAGGACGGCCGCCAGCAGCAGGCCGGCGATCGTCGGCGACATCCAGACGACCAGGCTCGGCGCGATCAGCAGACCGGCGACCAGCGTCATGCAGCCCAGTAGCGTGTGGGAGACGTGGCCCGCCGCGATGGTGGCAAACGGCACCGAGCCGTCGTCGCGCCGCTGCGGGTTCCAGCCGCTGTCCATCCCCGACAGAATGCGAAGGACGGCGCCGGTCTGGCTCACCATCAGGATCGGCGCCATCAGCGCGGAGAACACGATCTCGATCAGCGCCGAGACGGCCATGCGCCAGCCGCCGCCGCAGCTTGCCCGCATCGCGCGATCGGCGAATGCCAGCGCCAGGCCGAACAGCTTCGGCGCCAGCAGCACGGCCATGGTGATGGCGAAGAGCTGCAAGGCGCGGGGTGCGTCGGACTGCGGGAAGGCCGGCAGCAGCTGGAACTCGTTGGTAAAGTACTCCGGCCGCACGTAGTGCGACTGCAGCACCAGCGCGATGCCGACCAGCAGCTGCGCCATCCAGATCGGCGAGGCGAGGTAGCTGAAGATGCCGGTCGCCAGGTGCTGCCGGCTGATCAGCCTGAGACCCCTGGCCGGCAGCACGCGGATGTGCTGGAGGTTGCCCTGGCACCAGCGGCGGTCGCGGATGGCGAGATCGATGAGCGTCGGCGGGCTCTCCTCGTAGCTGCCGGGAATGTGCGGCAGCATGTAGACCGCCCACCCGGCGCGCCGCATCAGCGCGGCCTCCACGAAATCGTGGCTCATGATCATGCCGCCGAGCGGAGGCCGGCCCGAGAGGGGCGGCAAGCCGCAGGCCTCGGCGAAGGCGCGCGTGCGGATGATGGCGTTGTGGCCCCAGTAGTTGCCGGTGCGGCCGGACCAGGCCGACAGCCCGGCGCAGATCACCGGACCGTAGAAACGCGCGGCGAACTGCTGCAGCCGCGCGAACATGGTGTTGCGGTTGACGATCAGCGGCATGGTCTGGATGATGCCGGCGTCCGGGTCGTTCTCCACGGCCAGCGCCAGGGCGATTACGGCCTCCGCCGTCATCAGGCTGTCGGCGTCAAGCACCAGCATATGGTCGTAGGCGCCGCCCCAGCCCTTCACGAAGTCCGCGACATTGCCGGCCTTGCGTCCGGCGTTCCTCGGCCGGTGGCGGTAGTAGACGTTGGCCCTGCCGCCGAGCCGGCGCCTGAGCTCCACCAGCACCCGCTCCTCGGCCAGCCAGATGTCGGGATCGGTGCTGTCCGACAGCACGAACCAGTCGAAGCCGTGGGCGTGCGCGGCGTGCGGGCCTTGGGTGATATCGTCGATGATGGCGGCGAGCGCCGCGAACACGCGGGTCGGCTCCTCGTTGTAGGTCGGCATGACGACCGCAGTGCGCCTCGACAGCTCCACGATCCTCGGCCGGCTGCGGTACAAGGTCACCGCCACCAGGCCGACCACCGCGTTCGTCAGCGCCAGCGAGATCCACGAGAAATTGGTGACGAACAGGATCAGCAGCACCCATTCCAGCGCAGTCACGCCGCCGACCGCGAGCACGCTGTGCATCTCCATGGCGCCATAGGCTGTGAGGCCCATGGCGCCGCCGAACACAACCAGCCGCGCCAGCCAGACGCGCCAGTTGACCGCTCGCGGGAGCGCACTGTGCATCCGGCTCCTGTCGTAGCGGGAGAACGACTGCGTCGGCATCTCCAGAGGCTCGCGCGCAGGCATCGACGCCAACGCATCCACGTTGGGGAAAAGGTCGGCGGCGATGGAGGACACGGGGTGGATTGGCTTGGTGGCGGGCGTCACTGGGTCCATCGGTAGAGCCAAGTCTCGCTCATCGGCGTATTGTCCTGCTTCAGCCACAGCCGCAGCTCGACCAGCGGCTGGCCGCCCGCATCGAGATCGAAGACGACGCGCATGCTGCCCTGCCTCGGCGTCCGATACGCGCGGACCGCCGTAACCTTGCCGGCCGATGACCAGATGGTGGGAACAATCGCGGCGGCTTTGGCGGGGTCGGAGAGCTGTCCCCCCTCAAACTGCACGAGGACGCGAGTTTTCGCGTCCGATGTGTCGCCGGGGATACGGCCGATGCGCGACAGCGTCACGGCGGCCCCGTCGGGCCGGCTGGGCGGCTGCCAGCTCCAGAACTGACGGTAGGCGAAGTTGACCTCGGCGCCGGCCGCGAGCGCTGGCTTCGGCCGCCAGTAGCAGGCGATGTTCTTGTTGTTCTGCGAGGCCGCCGGAATCTCCAAGAGCGTGACCTCGCCCGTCCCCCACTTGCCGATCGGCTCGACCCAGAGGCAGGGGCGGCGCTGCCAGTCGTTCTCGTCGTCGAGGAAGGCGTTGAAGGCACGGTGGCGCTGCAACAGGCCGAAGCCCTGGGGATCGCGGTCGACGAAGCCCGAGATCTGCAGCCGCATGCGGTTGCTGACCGGGCGCCAGAGCCATTCACCGCGGCCGGTCAGCATCTGTACGCCGCCGGCCTCATACACCGCGGGACGCATGTCCGACGTCGGGGGCCAGTCCAACGGACCGGTGAGATAGGTCGCCTGCATCGGCGCCAGGGCCAGGTGATCGACCTGCCTGCGGGTGAAGAGCGTGCATTCGGTATCGATGACAGTGGCGTCGTCGGCCCGCAGCGTCACGCGGATGGCACCCGCCAAGCTCGGGGTGTCGACCACGGCGTGCATGACGAGCTCGGTGGCGATGTTGCGGGGCTTCTCGATCCAGATGGTGCGGATCTGCGTGGGCTCCTCGCCGATCTGGTCCGGCAGGTGCACCGTCAGCGGCCGCGAGATCGCCCCCCACACCTGATTGGGCGCGACGGCCGCCAGGATGCTGGCGTTGACGAGGCTCGCAACAGGATGCAGCGTCCCGTCGTCGCGCCGGCGCAGCACGCGGAAGCCGGTAAAGCCCAGCTGCGCCGAAGCGGACGGCGTCTTGAGCTTGCCGAAGTCGAACCTGGCGGGGTCGTAGACCAAGCGCGACGCCGTTGTCCCTTCGACCGTGTAAAGCTCCACCTCGCCCGGTAAATTCCGGCTGCGATGGAGCGGCTCGATGGCGAACGCCAAGCCGGCGCCGGCCCAGATCAGGTCGGCCGGCCGGTAGCGGATGGCGGCGATCTCCTCAGGGGAGGCCGAGCCAAGGATGTCGAGCGAGGCAGCGCTGGTTGGCCTGTGGGGCTCCGCCGCCAGCGCGCGGGCCATGTCGACCACCTTGGCGGCAGAGAAGGCCTCCGACAGCGGGGCGCCAGCGGCCCTGGCCGGGGTGGATTGGGCGCCAAGGCTCGATGCCGTCAGACCGGCGGCGGCCGGGATGGCCGCTCCGCCGAGCGCAAGCCGGAGCAGTTCGCGACGATTGACGGATGGAGGCATGGTTTTGTTGGTCCCCGCGACGCTTTCCGCTCAGTCTCACGGGCGCTGTGCGAGGCTGCGTACCACAAGTCCTTGGTCTTTTCTCAGGCCGATGGACAAAATGCACCGGTGCGGCTCTTCGTATTATTGCATTGGCGACCTGAGGCAAGTGACGTGACGCCCGACCGCCAGTCGGCGGGGACGGATACGGTTGCAAAGGATAACATGACTACTCTCGATCGGCGCAAACTGATGGCGGGGCTCGGCGCCCTTGCGGCTGGACTGCATGCGCTCAAGACGGCACACGCCCAGAGTGGCGGGCAGGGAGAGCAGCAACCCGACCGCCGCCGCTTCGGCTTCAACGACGTTGCCGCCCGCGCACAACGTCTCGCGGCCAACCCGTACGATGCCAATCCGCCGCAGCTGCCCCAGGTGTTCACCGGCATGGACTGGGACAGGTGGCGCCAGATCCGGTTCCGCCCCGAGCGGTCGCTGCTGCGCGGCGGCGGCAGCAAGTTCTCCCTCCAGCTGTTCCATCTTGGCTACCTGTTCACGAAGCCGGTGACGATCCATGTCGGCCGCGAGGGCATCTTCACGCCCATCCCCTACTCGACCGACCTCTTCGAGTACGGCTCGTTGAACCTGCCGCGCAGGCTGCCCATCGACCTCGGCTTCGCCGGCTTCCG
>JBAPMW010000668.1:0-10391 GCA_049278815.1 Hyphomicrobiaceae bacterium | reverse complement strand
GTCCACGAATATTGAATGTAAGGACCGTTAACTTCTCCTTGGGGTCACAACTCCCCGTTCGCCTAGCGGCCGTCGGACAGGAAAGCACCGAAAGCGGACGCGAGGCAAGGTAGCCGATGGGTTGGCTCGGCCAGGAGACTCCGCTTTAGGCCCGCTTCCGGCCGGCGCCCGTTGACCGCCGACGCTTCGCCGGTTCTTGCCGCGTGCCGCGCGCGGCCCACCACACCTCCGGCGGCGTGAACCGCCCCGCGGCATCCTCGATCGCCTGGGCGGCGCGGAACAGGGTGGGCTCGCCGAAGGCGGGGCCGATCAGCTGCAGGCCGAGGGGCGTACCCTCCGAGGAGAGACCGGCCGGCACCGAGATGCCGGGCAGGCCCGCCATGTTCGCCGTCACGGTGAAGATGTCGTTGAGGTACATCTGGATCGGATCGCCGATCACCTCGCCGATGCCGAACGCGGGGCCCGGTGTGGTGGGGGTGAGCAGCACGTCGACCTTGCCGAAGACCTCGTCGAAGTCGCGGCGGATCAGCGTGCGCACCTTCTGCGCCTTGAGGTAGTAGGCGTCGTAGTAGCCCGCCGACAGCACGTAGGTGCCGATCAGCACGCGCCGGCGCACCTCGGCGCCGAAGCCGGCGGCGCGCGTGGTCTCGTAGGTGTCGATCAGGTCGGCCCCGGGCAGACGCCGCCCGTAGCGCACGCCGTCGTAGCGGGCGAGGTTGGAGGAGGCCTCCGCCGGGGCGACGATGTAGTAGGCCGGCAGCGCGTACCTGGTGTGGGGCAGCGACACGTCATGGATCGTTGCGCCCGCCGCCTTGAGCCATTCGATGCCGCGCTGCCACAGGTCCTCGATCTCGTGCGGCATGCCGTCGATGCGGTATTCCCTGGGCACGCCGACCTTGAGGCCCTTCACGCCGCCGGCCAGATCGGCCTCATAGTCGGGCACGGGCAAGTCCACGCACGTGGAATCCTTGGGATCGGGACTCGCCATGTGGCGCAGCATGATGGCAGCATCGCGCACGGTCCTGGCGATGGGCCCGGCCTGGTCGAGCGAGGAGGCGAAGGCGACGATGCCCCAGCGCGAGCAGCGTCCGTAGGTGGGCTTGATGCCGACCGTGCCGGTGATGGCGGCCGGCTGGCGGATCGAGCCGCCGGTATCGGTGGCGGTGGCGGCGAGGCACAGCTCGGCGGCCACCGCGGCGGACGAGCCGCCGGACGAGCCGCCGGGGACGAGGCCGACGTTGGAGCCCTTGCTTCGATCCTGGCGCCGCCAGGGGCTGGTGACGGGGCCGAAGCGGCTGGTCTCGTTGGACGAGCCCATGGCGAACTCGTCGCAGTTGAGCTTGCCCAGCATCACCGCTCCGGCATCCCACAGGTTCTGTGTGACAGTGGACTCATAGGTGGGCGTGAACTCGCCCAGGATGTTGGAGCAGGCGGTGGTGCGCACGCCCTTGGTGCAATAGAGGTCCTTGATGCCGAGCGGCAGCCCCTCCAGCGGCCGCGCCGTCCCCTTGGCCAGCCGGCGATCGCTCTCCTTCGCCTGCTTCAAGGCAATCTCGGGTGTGGCGAGCACGTAGGCGTTGAGCGAGCCGTTGCCCGCCTCCACGGCCGCCAGGAAGGCCCTGGTCAGCTCGATGGCCGAGAAGCGCTTGGCGATGAGGTCGGCGCGCGCTTCCGCCAGGGTCAGCTTGGTGAGGTCGCTCATCTGCCCCGCGGCCCGCCTACTCCACGACCTTCGGCACCAGGAAGAAGCGGTCGTCGCGCACCGGCGCGTTCTCCACGATCGCCTCGGCCATGCCGCCGTCGGTGACACTGTCGGTGCGCCGCTTCAGGGTCATGGGCGTCACGCGCGTCATGGGCTCGGCACTGGAGGTGTCCACCTCGTCGAGTTGCTTCACCCAGTCGAGAATGCCGGAGAGCTCCTTCTCCAGCGCCTTGGCCTCCGCATCGGTGACGCGGATGCGCGCCAAGCGGGCGATGCGCCGTACGGTCGCTTCGTCGACTTGCATAGACCCGTCCCTTCCGTCCCACGCGCCCGCCAAAGCCGCGAGGCCGCCGCACCCTGCTGGTACGGTGGCCTCGCTCACGAGGCAAGGCCGGATGCGCGCGGCCCCTCAGCCGTTGCCCTGCCATCGGCTGACGAACGCCCCCACGATATCCGAGAAATCGTCGGTCCAGGCGCGCAGGCCGTGGTCATCAAGCTCGCTGACGCCTGCCAGGGAGCGGTAGGGCTTGAGAGCGTCCTCGCTCTTGGCGAAGACCACCACCGAGGAGCCCGACTGGCCGTAGCCTTCCCCGCCGTTGTCGTGCATGGCGATGCCCGCGGTGCCGGGCGGCAGCTCCTTCTGAATCGCCGCCAGGACCGAGTTGAGGTCCAGATAGCGGTTGGAGGTGTGCAGCAGCACCACGCCCTCCGGCTTGAGCTTCTTGAGGAACAGCTCCACTGCCTCCTTGGTGAGCATGTGCACCGGGATCGCATCCGACGTGAACGCGTCGATGATGAACAGGTCGAAGCTCGCGTCGGGCTCCTTGGCGATCGTGAGCCGCGCATCGCCGATGGCAATGTCGATATCGGGCTGACACTTGGTGATGAAGGTGAAGTTCTTCGGGTTCTTGGAGATGGTGATGACCGTCGGGTCGATCTCGAAGAACTTCCAGGTCTCGCCCTCCCGCTTGTGGCAGGCGCTGGAGCCCGTGCCCAGGCCGACGATGCCGTAGCGGCCCTTCTCGCCCTTGGCCGCCAGCACCTCGCGCCGCTTGGCGATGGTCTGGCCCATCGGGCTCTCCGGGTAGTAGTAGGTGGTGGGCACGGTGTCGTCGACCGGCTGCCCATCCTCATCGACGATGCGCTGCGCGCCGTGCAGCGTGGTGCCATGCACCAGGGTGCGGTAGCCGGTCTCGGGCGAGTCCGACACCCGGTAGACGCCGAAGAAGCTCCTCTGTGTGATCTGCGAGTCGGCCTGCCTGACGGCCGACGGCAGCGTCACCAGCGCAAACGCCATGAGCGCCGCTGCCACCAGCTGCCGCGGGGCGTGGTTGACGTTCACCAGCAGGACGGCTGCAAGGAGCATCACGATCAGCGGAGTGGAGCCCAGCCGGAGGAGCGACTGGGGGAGGCGCAGGTAGCCGGCGAGCGTCGGCAGCCACCAGATCACCAGGAGGCCGACGGCCGCAATCAGCCACAGCATCACCAGCTCGTCCTTCGCCTTCTGTCTGTCCTCCCCCAGGTTGAGCGCCCCTGGACGGCAGGCCATGGAGGCGGCGAGCAGCAGGGGATACTCGTAGATCTCGCTGAACAGCTTGGGCGCCACCAGCGCTGTGAACATGCCGCCCAGGGCCCCGCCGAACGACATCCAGAGGTAGAACTCGGTCAGGTGCTGCGGGGCGGGCCGGGCGTCGTAGAGGGTGCGGTGGGCCAGCATCGCCGTGGTAAAGAACGCCACCACGCCGGTGCCGCTGATGATGAACCAGTCGTGGGTCTGGAACGACAGGGCGATGAGGCCGATGGCGAGCGCGACGAGGTGCAGGAACAGCAGGGCCTCGCGCGAGATCAGCGCCCGGTCGCGAAACACCAGCACGAAGGTGAGGAGGTAGATCGCCAGCGGGATCACCCACAGCTGCGGCGCCGACGCCACGTCGGTGGTAATGTGCACTGTGAAGGCCGTCAGCAGCGCCGCGGGCACGAACGCGAGCCCAATCCAGCTGAGCCGCTTTGCAAGGGTCGGCGCCTCCGCGGACACCGCCTCACCGGCCGGTGTCGCTGCCACCGTCTCCGGCACGCCGCCCGCCTGCGCTCCGCGCATCAGGAAGAACGAGGCGACGATGGCCAGCACCAGCAAGGCGTAGCCGTAGGCCCAGAAGTGGCTGAGCTCGGTCAGGCCGAACACCGGCTCCAGCAGGAAGGGGTAGCCGAGGAGCGCGATCAGGCTGCCGAGGTTGCTCGCCGCGTACATGAAGTAGGGGTCGCCCGCGTTGGGATGGCCGGTGCGTGCGAACCAGGCCTGCAGCAGCGGTGCATTGGCCGATACGGCCACGAAGGGCAGGCCGATGGAGGCGGCGAACATGCCGAGCTGCCAGAGGTAGGGCTCGCCCGCCGGCGGGTCGCCCAGCCAGCCCACCATGCCGATGGGCAGGCAGATGAACGCCACCAGGCACACGACCAGGTGAATCAGGCCGGTCAGGTGCTGCGGCGCCTTGCTGATGAGCAGGTGAGCGTAGAGATAGCCGACGAGCAGCGCGGCCTGGAAGAAGAACACCGACACCGACCACACCGACGGCGACCCGCCCAGCACCGGCAGCACCATCTTGGCGAACATCGGCTGCACAGCGAACAGCAGGAGCGCCGAAAGGAACGTCGTGAGTGTGAAGGTCCACATCATGGCCGGCGCGTTCTTGGCCAGCTCGACGAAGAATGGCGGTACTCCCCCGCCACGGCTTTTACCGATGCTGTTGTCGGTCATGGCTCCAGCCTTCCTCTGTGCGCTTGGGCGCCTGTTGGCAGCGTTCTACGCCTTTGGTCGAACATGCAAAGCCGAACGCTCGTCCCATATCGTCGTAGAGTGCAACCTGGGGCGAGGCCGTCGCGCGGCAAATTCGATAGCCGGACGCATCTAGCACATCCTCAAGAGAGCCGTAATGCCGGCACGGTGAAGAAATTCCTGCACTCGGGCGCGCGTTGCGGCAAAGCTCGCGCCTTGCACGTGCCACCCAGTCCCGCGTAAGGCGTCCGTCCGTGTCACCCCCAGGCTGGCCCGCGCCGGCATTGGGGGATCGGGGCCGCTTGAAGGGCGGCGCGTCGGAGCGCGGGCTCGATTGTCCCTTGAGGCCCACGCCCGTCATGACCACCGGCGACCGACAGAACCAACAGAGAAACGTCCCCTTTCGTGAGCTTGGCGATTTTGCCGCAGCCCTGGCCCAGGGCGTGCGCGTCATGGGGCTCGATGTCGGCAGCAAGACGCTGGGGTTGGCGCTGTCGGACATCACACGCAGCATCGCCTCCGCCCTCGTGACATTGCGCCGGACCCGGCTCAGCGATGATCTTCGCCAGTTGCTCGACCTGGCCGCTCGCCACGGCGTCGGCGGCTTCGTGGTGGGCCTGCCGCTGCATCTGGATGGCTCGGCGGGACCGCGGGTGCAGGCGACCCGTGCGTTCGTCCGCAATCTGGCGACAGCGACGCCGTTGCCGGTGGCCTACTGGGACGAGAGGCTTTCCACAGTGGCCGCGGAGCGGGCGCTCCTGGAGGCCGACCTGTCGCGCAGGCGGCGTGCCGAGGTGATCGACAAGGTGGCAGCCACTCTGATCCTGCAGGGGGCACTCGACCGCATGCGGCATTTTGGCCCGCACTGACGGCTGCGCTTGGGCACCTGCCACTGTGACCGGACTACCCAGTTGCGCCCCGCCATGCCAACAAGTGGGGGCTGCATTACAGCGAATACATCCAAATCGGCGACGGATAGGGCTAAAACGGCGCGTATTTAGACGGCGCGGGCAAGCCGAGAGATCGTCTCCTGTTAACGACGATAACTTACTATCGATGCACCGTTGACGTCATCCGTGCAACACGTAGACGGCGTGGCCTTGAGTCACTATCTCTCGCTCAGGATCAACCTCAATCGGAGCTACCCTCGTGAAGGATAATCATCGTTCAGGACCACTCGATACGTCGGCTCTCCATTTACTGCACAGGGCCGGGCAATGCGCCGAGGTTCTGTTCACGAACGAGACCGCAAAAGCGGCGTTGACGCCGCGTCAGTATGCGGTTCTGGTGTGCGTCGGTCAGAACCCGGACATCAGCCAGACCGGGCTGGTCGAGCAGACCGGCGTCGACCGCTCTACGCTGGCCGACGTCGTACGGCGCCTGGTCAAGAAGGGCCTGCTGCAGCGCAAGCGTACCAAGCAGGACGCCCGCATGTATGCGGTGCGCCTCACGGCCAAGGGTCAGAACGTCCTGACCAGCGTCAAGCCGCAGGCGACCAAGGTGGACCAGCGCATCCTGTCGGTGCTGCGGGCGGACCAGCGCGGCAACTTCATCGACGCCCTGGGCGAGATTGTCCGGGCGATGACCAGGACGGCGGCGCAGCAGAGTCGGAGCGCGGCGGCCTGAGCCTTCAGGGATGCGACCTTTACGCAGCCCTGATGTCAGCCGGGAAAGGCGCGCTCCACGATGGACCGCGTAGCGGCTCCTTCGAGACCCTGACCGTAGGTCTGCCGGGGCGAGCCGGACAGCCTGGTCGCAAGAAATGCATCGGCCACGAACGCAGGTGCATGCGCTCGGAGGATCGTGCCCGCCGCCAAGGTCGCCAGAGCCTCCGTCAGAGACCGTCCGCGCTGCTCCAGAGCCCGCGGCTCGTGCAGCATGCGCTGGACGCGCTCGAGTTGCGCCTTGAGCTGAGGGTCGCCGCCGGCGGTCGTCGACAGGTCCTCCATGACAATCGCCGCCGTCTCGGGCTCGCGCTGCAGCACGCGGAGCAGGTCGAGCGCCATGACGTTGCCGGAGCCCTCCCAGATGGCGTTGAGCGGCATCTCGCGATAGACCCGCGCCGCCAGCCCCTCCTCCACGTAGCCGTTGCCGCCGAGGCACTCCATGGCCTCGTAGCCGAAGGCGGGAGCCATCTTGCAGACCCAGTACTTGGTGACCGGCGTCATCAGCCGGCGCCAGGCCGCCGCGTTCCTGTCGGCAGCGCGGTCGAAGCTGCGCGCGAGGCGGAACGCCAGGGCGGTGGCGGCCTCGGCGTCGAGTGCCAGATCGGCGAGGACCTGGAGCATCAGCGGTTGATCGACGAGCTTGCGCTGGAACACCGTGCGGTGACGGCAATGATGGATGGCGTTGGCCAGCATCAGCCGCATCAGGCCGGCGGAGGCGACCGCGCAATCGAGGCGCGTGCCGGTGACCATCTCGATGATGCCTGGAACACCGCGGCCTTCCTCGCCGATCAGCCATGCGTGAGCGCCGTGGAACTCCACCTCGGAGGAGGCGTTGGAGCGGTTGCCGAGCTTCTCCTTGAGGCGCTGCAGCCTGAGCGCATTGACCGAGCCGTCGGGCAGGAAGCGCGGCAGCAGCAAGCATGAGAGGCCCTTGGGCGCCTGCGCCAGCACCAGGAACGCATCGCACATGGGCGCCGACATGAACCACTTGTGCCCGGTGACGATATACTCCGCACCCGGCCCGCCGGCGCCAGCAGGCTCCGCCCGCGTGCTGTTGGCGCGCACATCGGTGCCGCCTTGTTTCTCCGTCATCCCCATGCCGATGGTGACGGCGCGCTTGGCGGAGGCCGGCTGGAAGCTCTTGTCGTAGTCGCGCGTCAGGACCTTGGGCAGCCATTCGGCCGCGATCTCCGGCTGGATCAGCAGGGCGGGGACCGCGGCGTTGGTCATGGTGATGGGGCACTGGTGCCCCGCCTCCATCTGGATTGCCATGTAGCAGCCTGCCGAGCGCGCCACATTGGCGCCCGCTGTTGGCGTGGCTCCCTGCGTGCCCGGCTCGCGGAGATGCTCCCAGGCCGCGCAGTGCAGCCCCTCGGCCGCGCTGATGGCCATGCAGTCGTGGTAGGCGGGATGGAACTCCACCACGTCGAGCCGGTGCCCCTTGGTGTCGAAGGCCCTGAGCCGCGGCGGGTTCTCATTGGCGAGCCGGCCGCGCTCGAAGGCGGCGGCGCTGCCGCAAGCAGCGCCGAAGTCGGCAAGACGCTTGGCGGCAGACCCGCCGCCCTCGCGGTTGACGGCCTCCGCCAGGGCGCGGTCGGTGGCGTAGAGGTTGATGTCCTCGAACGGCGGGCTTTGGTTCAGAACCTCGTGGGTGGCGAAGTCGTGTGACATGGCCCTCTCCCTCATTCTCCGGGCAGGACGCGATAAAGCGACGCGTCGCCTCCGGCAATGACGCCGATCAATCCGTTGCCGGCGCTTCGGCTAGCCGCCGATCGGCCTTGAAGCCGCAAACGGCTCGATGTGGCCAATGCTGCCACACCAATCTGAGCAAGTAGAGAACGATCTTGGTTGCGACTTCAGCCTGGGATGGCCGGGTCGTGCAACTCCAGGCGCTTCTCGATGCGCCCAAGCCTCGTCTCGACCCGAAGCATGTGGGCATCCTGTGAGGCCAGGATCTGGACCGCACCGGAAAGCACGGAGCGGGTCTCGCGCAGGTCGTCGGCCAGCGCGTCCACCTTTATGTCCAGCGCGTTCACCTTCTTATCGAGGCGGCGCAGGTATTCGAGGACCACGTTTTCTACATTACCGCCCATGCTGCACATTATCGCACGCAACCTCTGCGGTGGCAAGTACCCTGCCAAGCACCTTGTGTGCGCTCATTTGAGAGGTGTCGGGTGACCTCCTATTCCACCATATCTTGTGCATCATCCTGTGCACCGGCTTGCATATTGCCTCCCAACGAGCGTATAGACCCAGCTTCAATGACCAGATTCCTGGCGCAAGCCTCCTTCACCCGCCGCCACCTGCTGACCTGCGAGGATCTTTCAGCGGGCGAGATCGGGGCGTTGCTGGACCTCGCCGACAAGGCCGCCGATCTCAACCGCCAGGTCGACAAGAAGCGCGACGTGCTGCGCGGCCGCACCCTCATCAACCTATTCTTCGAGGCCTCCACCCGCACGCAGAGCTCGTTCGAGCTGGCCGGCAAGCGGCTCGGCGCCGACGTCATGAATATGAGCGCCTCGTCCTCCTCCATGCAGAAGGGCGAGACGCTGATCGACACCGCCATCACGCTCAACGCCATGCGCCCCGACATCCTGGTGGTGCGCCACCATGCGGCGGGCGCGGCGGAGCTGCTGGCGCAGAAGGTGGACTGCTCGGTCATCAACGCGGGAGACGGGGCGCACCAGCACCCCACGCAGGCGCTCCTCGATGCCCTCACGATCCGCCGTGCCAAGGGGCGCATCGCCGGCCTTGCGGTGGCCATCTGCGGCGACATCCTGCACTCGCGCGTTGCCCGCTCCAACATCAACGTGCTCAACGCCATGGGCGCCCGCGTCCGCGTGGTTGCTCCCTCCACCCTGCTGCCGCCGCAGGCCTGCCGCCTTGGCGTCGAGGTGTTCACCGACATGAACGACGGCCTCGAGGGTGCCGACATCGTCATGATGCTGCGCCTGCAGCACGAGCGCATGCAGGGGTCGTACGTGCCCTCCGCTCGCGAGTACTTCCACTTCTTCGGCCTCGACCAGGAGAAGCTGGCGCGCGCCAAGCCCGACGCGCTCATCATGCATCCGGGCCCAATGAACCGCGGGGTCGAGATCGCCTCCACCATCGCCGACCACCCGCGCAGCGTGATCCGCGACCAGGTCGAGATGGGCGTCGCCGTGCGGATGGCGGTGCTGGAGGCAATGGGCCGGCAGCTGCCCAACCGGTGAGGGCCTCGCAATGCGCAAGACCGCAGCCGCCCAGCCTGAGGCCATCGTCTTCCTCAACGCGCGCCTCGTCGACCCTGCCGGTGGCCGCGACGAGCCGGGCGGCGCTCTCGTCAAGGACGGGCTGATCGCCGACCTCGGCCCACACCTGCGCCGCAACGCGCCCGAGGAAACCCGCGTCATCGACTGCAAGGGCCATGTGCTCTGCCCTGGCCTCATCGACATGCAGGTGTTCACCGGCGAGCCGGGCCAGGAGCACCGCGAGACCCTCAAGACGGCGAGCCAAGCGGCAGCCGCGGGCGGCGTCACTACCGTGGTGGTGATGCCCGATACCGCGCCGGTCATCGACCAGGTGGCGCTGGTGGACTTCATCCAGCGGCGGGCGCGCGACAACGCCGTGGTCCACGTTCACGTCATGGCGGCCATGACCAAGGGCCTCAAGGGCGAGGAGATGACCGAGATCGGCCTGCTGCAGCGGGCCGGCGCCATCGCCTTCGCCAACGGCAAGGCGAGCGTGGCCAACGCGCGCATCATGCGCAACGTGCTGCTCTACGCCAAGGACTTCGGCGCGCTCATCGTGCATCATACAGAGGACCCGCACCTGAGCGAGGGCGCGGTGATGAACTCGGGCGAGGTGGCGACCCGGCTCGGGCTGCCGGGCGTCGACAAGGCCGCCGAGACCATCGTGCTGGAGCGCGACGTGCGCCTCGTGCAGATCACCGGCGGGCGCTATCATGCCGCCCAGATCACCTGTGCGGAGAGCCTGGGCGTGGTTCGGTCCGCCAAGGCGCGCGGGCTGCCGGTGACGTGCGGCGTCTCCATCAATCACCTCACGCTCAACGAGAACGACATCGGCCCCTATCGCACCTTCTTCCGCCTCAAGCCGCCCTTGCGCGCCGAGGACGACCGCGCGGCCATGGTGCGGGCGCTGGCGGCGGGCGAGATCGATGTGGTCGTGTCGAGCCACGACCCGCAGGACGTGGACACCAAGCGCCGCCCCTTCGCCGAGGCCTCCGACGGCGCCATCGGCCTGGAGACGC
>JBAPMW010000667.1:0-4299 GCA_049278815.1 Hyphomicrobiaceae bacterium | reverse complement strand
GGCCGGCGGCCTCCAGGTCGGCCACCACCCGCTTGCGCGCCACGAAGCGATCGAGGCCGCGATAAGCCTCGGGGACGTTCTCGTTGAGCTGCGCCTTGGCGTCGAGGATGTTGATCAGCCCGATCTCGGGGTGGCGCTGGTAGACTTGGTAGTCGTTGAAATCGTGCGCCGGGGTGATCTTGACCGCGCCCGAGCCCTTCTCCGGGTCGGCGTAGCTGTCGGCGACGATGGGGATCTCGCGCCCGACCAGCGGCAGCACCACCGTCTTGCCGATCAGCCCCTGGTAGCGCTCATCGTCCGGATGCACCGCAACGGCGGTGTCGCCCAGCATGGTCTCAGGCCGCGTGGTGGCGACGACGATGTAGTCGCGGCTCTCCCACTCTGTGGGCTTGCCGTCCTCATCGAAGGCGATCGGATAGCGATAGGCCTGCCCGCCCTTGAGCGGATACCTGAAATGCCAGAGGCTGCCCTTCTCCTCCTTCATCTCCACTTCAAGGTTGGAGAGCGCGCTCTGGAACTCCGGGTCCCAGTTGACGAGGCGCTTGTCCCTGTAGATCAGATTCCGTCCGTCTGGCCCCGGCGTGTTGGCTAGCTCGACGAACACCTTCAGGACGGCCTTGCTGAGGCCCTCGTCCATGGTGAAGCGCTCGCGCGACCAGTCGCAGGAGGCGCCGAGGCGCTTCAGCTGGTTGGCGATGGTGCTGCCGCTCTCGGCCTTCCAGGTCCACACGCGCTCGATGAACGCGGGCCGCCCGAGCTGGTGGCGGCCGGGCTCCTGCCGCTCCATGAGTTGCCGCTCCACCACCATCTGGGTGGCGATGCCGGCGTGGTCCGTGCCCGGCTGCCACAGCACGTCCTTGCCGCGCATGCGCTCGAAGCGGCACAGCACGTCCTGGAGCGTGTTGTTGAGGGCGTGCCCCATGTGCAGCGAGCCCGTCACGTTGGGCGGCGGGATGACGATGCAATAGGCCTCCGCCCTGGCGCGCTCCGGGCGCCCGGCCTTGAAGGCGTCGGCCTCCATCCATCTGGCGTGGATGCGCGCCTCGATCTGTGCAGGCTCGTAGGTTTTCTCAAGCATGGAGTGGCCCGTCGCGTAACGCGGGTTGAGCGGTGAGGTCGGAGGACGGGTCGGCTCTTACGATGCGAGCGCGCCCCGTTCAAGGCTTCTTGGGATCGCGTCGCGACATGAGCTCGGCTTCCGCCTTCAGGGCGGCGGATACCAGCCGCGGCATGTTCTCGTCGAGCCAGCGCCGCAACATCGGCCGCAGCAGCTCGGCGACCATGGCGTCCAACGCCTGGATCTGCGGCGGCAGAGCCTCGCCGCTGCCCCCGGTGCCGGCATCGGCCGGCGGAGGACCGAAGATCGAGCTCGCCCTCGCCGTACCCGTGCCGTCGGCTGGCCGCGGCGCGGCGTCCAGGTCTCGCGCCTCGCCATTGACGGTGCGCACGCCGTCGAGCGGCTGAGCCGGCGGCGGCGGGGCCGGATACGAGGAGGGCGTCAGCGGCTGCGCAAGCCTGCCTGAGAGCTCCGGCGGGTCTGGCGCCGTCTCCTTTACCACCTCGGCGCTCGACCCGAAGAACGGCGGCAAGGGACCCCGCACAGCGCCCAGCCGCGACGGCTTCGGCTCGGACGCCGGGGCCGCGCGCGCGCCGTTCAGGAGGGCATTCTGCGGCGGGCCCGAGCCTGTCGGCCGGGCGGCTTGCGGCCTGGGCTCCTGGCTCAGGAACCAAAGCGGGTCCTTCTGCCCCGCCGCCGGGTCGGCGGACTGCCCTGGCGCAGCTGCCGGAGCCATACCGCCGTTGGGTGCCGGAACAACGCCAGGGTCTGACCCGCCTTCTGGTCCGGGCGCGGCGACCGGCGCTGGGGCGGGGGTTGGAGCCGGGGGCAGACTTAAGTCCCGAGCCTGGGGCACCACCGCGGCCGCGGCCGCCGGCGGATCCTCGGCCATGGGAGCGGCCTCCTCGCCCAGGCCGATCTGGGCGCCCTGGCGTGCATCCGGCGCGAGCGCCAGCCGCTGGGAGAGGCTTGCAGGGATCGGGGGCGTATCGAGGTCGGCAATCCCATCGGCCGGCGGGAGGAGCTCGGCCGGCATCACGGCCTCCTCCTGGAGCACGCTCGTCGTCTGCTCGGCGAGGCTCCTGCGGATGGACGCCAGGATCGCCTCCAGACTCTCCCCCGACGAATCCCTGCTCATGCCGGACTCACTCCATTGCCGTCAGCGGCTCACCTCAACGGCACCGCTGACCCTCCCCTCGGCCCCCCTCTAGCACGGCAAAGACCTGCAAACGAACCTCTGAAACGGGCCGCCAAGACTATCCTAGATCGACGCCGCCCCCCCGCCAGCCGGCGCCGCGAGGGTCGGCCGGCTATCTTTTGGGAGGCGGCGGCGTCTTCTTGGGAGGTGCCATGGTCTCGTGCGTGCCGTCGGCATGCGTGATGGAGAGGTCGAACCACTTGTCGCGCACCTCCTGGTAGTGCTGCTCGGGATCGTAGATCAACGAGCTCACCCCCAGCTCCTGTGCATTGAGCCTGCCGATGGAGGAGACCAGAACATAGGAGGCCACCACCACGTTGCGCCGGTCGGTCACCAGCGTCACCTGCGCGTTGAGCAGCTCCTGCTCGGCGTTGAGCACGTCGAGCAGGGTGCGCTGGCCCACCTTCTCCTCCTCGCGCACGCCCTTCAGCGCCACATCGTTGGCGGCCACGGCGACCAGGTCGGACTCCACCGCCGCCTTCGCCGCCTGCAGCTGCGACCATGCCGTCACCACCTGCGCCTGCACCTCGCTGCGGGCCTGCTCGATCTCCTGGAGGCGCTGAATGTGCGTCTGCTTGGCCTGGCGCACGCGCGCCTCCACCTCGCCGCCTGTGTAGAACGGCACGGTGAGCCTGCCGGTGACGGTGGTGTCCTCCGCGTCCTTGATCTGCGGCGACGGGTCGAAGCGCTTGGCGTAGTTGGCCTCCAGCTGCACGGTGGGGAGAAGCTCGCCGCGGATCAGGTCGATATTGAAACGCGCCACCTGCTCGCGGTAGAGCGCGGCTACCACCTCCGGGCTTTCCTTCAGGGCGATGTCGGTGCTCTCGGCCAAGGTCTTAGGTGCCAGGAAGGTCGCCTTCGGCTCCACCAGCCTACTTGGGGGATGCCCGACCACCCGCTCGAACGTCGCCCGGCTGGTCTTCAGATTGGCCCTGGCGAGGTCCAGCGCGGCGACGGAGCCGGCGCGCCGCGCCTTGGCCTGCTCCACGTCGGTGCGCGTCACCTCGCCCGCCTGGAAGCGCGCCTGGGTGGCCTCCAGATCCTGGGTCAGCACCTTCACGTTCCTGTCGCGCAGGGTGACGATGGCCTGGTCCCGCACGACGTCCAGGTACGCCGTCACGGCCTCCAGCATCACCGAGGCCTCGGTGGACCGCAGCGCCTCCCAGCCCGCGCGCACCGTCGCCTCGGCCAGCGAGACCGCGTTCTTGGTGCGAAAGCCGCGGAACAGGGGCTGGGTGAGGCCCACCGCGTAGCCCCGCGGGTTGCCCTCGGTGGTCTCCCTCGACCCGACTGAGGGCTTGATCGACTCGATCTCGTAGGTGGTGTCGGCGCTGCCCGAGACCTTGGGACGGTAGCCGGAGAGCGCACGCGGCACCTCCTCGTCGGTCGCACGCTGGATCGCGCGGGCGGCATCGAGCCGGGGATTGAACTTGTAGGCTGCGCCCAGCGCCTGCTTCAGGGACTCGGCGCTGGCGCCGCCGGCCCCCGCGGCAACCAGCAGGCCGGCCAGCATGAGACCGGCCAACGCCGCACCGCCGCCCTTGGCAAGGCTGAGCCCCCAACGAACCCCCATTTGCACAGCATTGCTCCCGATCCCGGCGGAATTTGCGGTCCGACCGTGCTACGCCGCGGCCCGATACTGCGCACCGATCCGCGCAAATACCCGGTCACGCGAGCGCACACCTTGTCCCTCGCCAGCCTGCCCCGCTTTCCACCCGATTCTGCCGGGATACTCACACGTCCCGCTCGACTATTTGCAGTCATAAATCCTTGAGTTGACCCGAATCTCTCCGCCGCGTTGCCGGAATTCCACAGGCGGTGGCACACGTCGTCACAGGTTGGCGCTAGAGAACGAACTCCGCAGGTACCTCAAAGCCGGGCAGCGGCGCGGCCGCGCCGTCGAACGCCGGCTGGCCATCCACCACCTTGCCGCTGCGGCGCCAGACATGGGCGCGGCACACCGGCCCCTCGTGCAGCATGGCGACCAGCCGGCCGCCGTCCGCGACCTGCTCCAGCAGCGCCGGCGGCATGGCGGGGACGGCGC
>JBAPMW010000666.1:0-14100 GCA_049278815.1 Hyphomicrobiaceae bacterium | reverse complement strand
CTCGACGGCCTGGCGCGGGAGCCCCGCCGCCTGCGGTGCATCCTGGACCTGGGCTGCGGCAGCGGCGTGCTCGCCATCGCCGCCGCGCGCGTGGCGCCAGCCGCACAGCTCATCGCCGCGGACAACGACCCGGTCGCGGTGGCGATTGCACAAGACAACGCGCGCCTCAACCGCGTGGGAGGGCGCGTGCGCGTGCTGGAGGCGGCCGGCTTCAACCATGCGGCACTGCGGGCCGCACCGGCCTTCGACCTCGTGCTGGCGAACATTCTGCCGGGCCCGCTCATCACCCTGGCGCCGGCCATCCGCAAGGCCCTGCGCCGCGGCGGCTTCGCCGTGCTGTCGGGCCTTCTGGACCATCAGGCACGCGAGGTTGCGGCAGGCTATCGCAGCGCCGGCTTCCAGCTGCGACGCCGTCTGCAACGGGACGGCTGGACGGCGCTCGTGATGGCGCGATCCCAATCACCTGCGGTTCTGATGTAATGGATTGGGGGCAGACCGCTCACCGTCCGCGGCGGCGTGAAGCCTTCAATGCCGCGACAACGGCATCCGGGTTTCTGGCGATGACCTCCAGATAGGCCCGCGCGGCCTGATCGGGCTCTCTGCGGTGCTGCTCCCAATCGCGCAGGGTGCCGGCGGGGATGTGGAAGATTCTAGCGAACTCGGCCTGTGAAAGCCCGAGCTGCCAGCGGGCGCGCTTGGCCAGCGACACGCGTCGCGGCGGCCCTAAGCTCTCGGGTCGCCGATCCTCCAAGGGGAGGGCATCGGGATCGCGGCGCGCGGCCGCCAGAACCTCCGCATCCGTCATGGCCCTGAGCTCAGCCCAATCGGCGGCGGTCATGCCGTGCTTGTCGCGCTTGCCGGTCCGGTCAGGCTTGGCCCTGGCCCCATCACGAGGCTTGTCTGTTGTAGTCGCTTTGCTCACGTCTCGTTGCCCTTCGGGCGGAGATAATGCGGATACGGCGGCCTCGCTCCACGAAGCACACGGTTATCAGGACATCGTTCACAAGTCCCGTGAGCAGCATGCGATCCTCGTCGGACTCATCAAGGTCCAGGCGATCTACAGCACCCGGGTCTGCGAACGCCAGCCGCGCCAGCTCAAATGTGACGCGGTGCTCGTTGGCATTTGTGACCGCCTTCCGGTCGTCCCATTCGAATTGACTGTCGCGCATGAAGGATACTGGTTTGCCGTATAGCTGTCAACGGGCCACTCCCAGCGCCGTAGCAGTGCCTGCCGCACGCAATCAGCACAAATATGTTCAGTCGACAATCGAAAAGCGAATTCATTGGCCATGAGACGCTGAGCGAGGCTCAGGGCCGCCAGGGCTGGCGCTCGTCGCTCCCCTCGCCTGGGCTCGCCTCGGCACGCTCGGCGCTTCGGCTCTTGCCGATCTCGCGGGTGAGCGCCGTCAGGGCCTCTTTCACGCCGCGGCCTGAGACGGCGGAGAGGATGAGCGGCTTCTTGCGCGCGACGGCCTTGAGCGCCGCGGCCTTGGCCTCGATGGCGGCCTCGTCGAGGGCATCGCACTTGGACAGCGCGACCACCTCCTTCTTGCTGGCGAGGCTGGCGCCGTAGGCCTTGAGCTCGGCGCGCACGGTGCGGTAGGCGTCGGCCACGTCCTCGGCGGTGGCATCGACAAGGTGGAGCAGCACGCGGCAGCGCTCCACGTGGCCGAGGAAGCGGTCGCCAAGGCCCGCGCCTTCGTGCGCGCCCTCGATGAGGCCAGGGATGTCGGCCAGCACGAAGTCCACCTCGCCCACGCGCACCACGCCCAGGTTGGGATGCAGGGTGGTGAACGGATAGTCGGCGATCTTGGGCTTGGCGGCGCTGACGGCGGCCAGGAAGGTCGACTTGCCGGCGTTGGGCAGACCGACGAGCCCGGCATCGGCGATCAGCTTGAGGCGCAGCCAGACGGTAAGCTCCTCGGCGGGCTGGCCGGGGTTGGCGTGGCGCGGCGCACGGTTGGTGGAGGACTTGAAGTGGGCGTTGCCGAAGCCGCCGTTGCCGCCCTTGGCGAGGCGCACGCGGTCGCCGGGCTTCATCACCTCGGCCAGCAGCGTCTCCTGGTCCTCGGCCAGCACCTCGGTGCCGGGTGGTACGGGAATGACCACGTCGTTCCCCCCCGCGCCCGCCCGGTTCTTGCCCATGCCGGCCTGTCCGGTCTGGGCTTTGAAGTGCTGGCGGTAGCGGTAGTCGATCAGGGTGTTGAGGTTGGCGACGCACGCCACCCACACGTCGCCGCCCTTGCCGCCGTCGCCGCCGTCGGGTCCGCCGAACTCGATGAACTTCTCACGCCGGAACGAGATGCAGCCGGCCCCGCCGGCCCCGGAGGCGATGTAGATCTTGGCTTGGTCGAGAAATTTCATTTGGATGTCGCCAGGAATTGCGCCCTCGTGAGCTCAGTGTTCACGTGGGTCAGCCTCTTACCGCGCGGTCGGCAATAGACCAGGTCCTCTCCGGTGCGCGCGAAGCCAAGCTTGTCCTGGATGCGCAGCGAGGCCTCATTGCCGACGAACGCCCCCGAATAGATGGTATCGATTGCCGTTGCAGCGTAGATGCGCGCGATATAGGCACTGGCCGCCTCGGTCATGTAGCCGCGCCCCCAATGGGATTGGGCCAGCCAGTAGCCCAGGGTGGGAGACCTCGTGGGGGTCACGCTGCCGCGGCCTGCTGCCTCCACGCCGCCGATCAAGGTGTCGTCGACAGTAACCGCAAGATAGCCCGTAGCTGCGGGCTCCTGGCCCAGCTGGGAGGCGATGAAGGCGCGCGCATCGTCAAGGCCGTAGGGCCAGGGCGGCGTGCTGAGCCAGCGGATGACCTCCCAGTTGGCAAACTGCGCAAGCAGGGGCTCGGCGTCGCTGCAGCGCAGCGGCCGCAGCAGCAAGCGCCCCGTGCGGATGGTGTCGTCGTTCGCGAGCGTCATGGACCCCAAGCGGTAAAGGACTGGACGCAATTTCTTCCGATCGCTGGCCGTTCTCTGGCAGCCGGCGGCAGTCTAAGCCGGCCGGCCCGCGAGGCGGCTGAGCCAGGCGCGCCAGCGTCCGGCCGCCGTGGGCTCGGGCCGCGCGACCACGGTCTGCGTCTGCGGGGCCGACTTGGCGGGCAGCCAGTAGGTGATCGCCTCCACCTCGTGTCCGCGCGCGGTGCAGATGATGCGGCAGCGGCCGGTGGGCTCGAAGCCGAGCTTGCGCAGGACGCCGGCGGAGGCGTCGTTGTCGACAAAATGCGAGGAGGTGAACCCCGGCAGTCGGCCCATCGCGAAGCCGTGCCTCAGCACCGCCCGCGTGGCCTCGGTGGCATAGCCGCGGTCCCACCAGTCGCGCCCCAGCCAGAACCCCAGCTCGGCCGTGCCTGAGGGGCGCCGATAGTAGCCGGCCCCGCCGATCAGGCGGCCGTTGAGCTCGATGGCAAAACGCACCTCGTTGCGGCCCGGCTTCAGCCACGCACGCGCCTGCCGCTCGGTGAGCGGATTGGGGATATCGCTTGTCATGGAAGCAACCGCCCAGTCGCCGGCGAGCCGGGTGAACTCCGTCGCGTCGCTGCGGCGAAAAGGGCGCAACAGGAGCCGTTCGGTTCTAATGCTCACCATGCCGTGCGCGAGCGAGGTTGGCGGGTCAGGCAGCAGCCCGGCACTGCCCGGAATGCAATGCCAGCCGATCATCATCTCGCAGACCCGCGCCGGCGTGCAAGCAAGCGCGCCCTCAAGCCTAACCCTGGCGTTACCTACTGTGCCGTTTCCTTGGGCGCGGGCTTGACCGACACGAAGATGCGTCCGCCGCGCTTGGTGGCAAACTCCACGCTGCCCTCGGTGAGGGAGAACAGCGTGTGGTCGGTGCCCATGCCTACGTTGGGGCCGGGATGCATCTTGGTGCCGCGCTGGCGCACCAGGATGTTGCCCGCCAGCACGTGCTGCCCGCCGAAGCGCTTGACGCCCAGCCGGCGTCCCGCCGTGTCGCGGCCGTTGCGCGAGGAGCCGCCTGCCTTTTTGTGTGCCATTGTTGTTCTCTTGTCCCTCTGCGGCCGCGGCTAGGCGCCGACGATCTCCTTGATCCGCACCACTGTCTGGTGCTGGCGATGGCCGCGCTTGCGCCGCGAGTTCTTGCGTCGGCGCTTCTTGAAGGCGATCACCTTGGCGGCGCGGCCCTGCTCGACCACCTCGGCCACCACACTGGCCCCCGACACCGCCGGCATGCCGACCTTGGCCGCAGCGCCCTCGCCGCCCAGCATCAGCACCTCGGTGAACACCACCTCGGAGCCCGCATCGCCTGCGATTTTCTCGATCGTCAGCTTGTCGTCCGCAGCGACGCGGTACTGCTTGCCGCCGGTCTTGATGACAGCGTACATGGGGTAACTTCCTGAGATTTATCTCGTTTTGAGGACGGCAGACGGCCGTGGGCACGGCCAGCGCGCCGAGATTGCGGCGCACTATTATCAAGACCTCCCACAAAGTCAACGTTGTGTCATCTGCGGCTGGCGATGCGGGGCGGCGGAGGAGGGACGGAATAATAGCGTCCGCCCCGCCGTTCTACAGATGACCTGCTCAACCCACATCGGTAGGTCATGCGGGCCAGGGCGTCTTTCCTGCAGGGGCGCCCTGGTCTTAAGCGTATGGTTGGCTGAATATTGCCGCATGAGGGGTCGTTCGGCAGGTGCCGGACGAGGTGGGTCAGATGCTTGGCACATATGCAATTACCGCCGGCCAGGAGCCGGCTGCGGACTACTTCTCCGATCCCGCGCCCGACCGATACAGCATCAACTCGGCCGTCGAGTCCGACTTCAGCGCCATCACGCGGGACTTTCTCGACGGGTTGTCCAAGGAGGGCCAGCCCACGGGGCTTGGCGGCGGCCGTCTCTTGTTGCCGCCCGACCACGTCTGGAGCCGAGACGGCAAGACGCGGGCGCCCATGGCACTGTGCGAGCTCGTTGCCTACAAGACCGCGCTTGCCTACGAGGACGAGGCGGAGATCAAGGCCAATGTAGGTGACGCGCCGCGTGTCGGGTTCTTCGATTCAAGCCGGGACGGCCTGGCCGATACCCAAGGCTTCGCCTTCATCCAGGACGGCATGGCCTTCGTCATCATGCGCGGGACGGAGAAGGGGACGGACTGGACGACGAACCTGCAGCACCAGCTCACCGACGAGCTTCGCACCCCGCGCAGGGAGAAGCTCGCCAAGGTGTTGCGAAAGCGGCACGGCGCCGACAGGGTCGAAGCGCTGCTGAATGGCCTGGCTGCCAAGCCCGGCCGGCATCTCGGGTTTGCCGTCGGCTGGGCTGCCGTCCACGATCAGGTCCTGGGGTATCTCGAAGAGCACTGCCCGCCCGGCATGCCGGTGGTGCTCGGCGGACATTCGCTGGGCGGCGCGCTCGCGCTCATCGGGGCGCTGGAGCTGAAGCGCGCCGGGCAGAATATCGCCGCCGTCATCACCTTCGGCGCGCCGCAAGCGGGAAACGAGGCCTTCAGCCGGGAGTACGCCGCGGAAGGCTTGAGCGCACGCACGGTGCTGTTCGAGGCGCAGGGGGACAGCGTTCCGCGCCTGTTGCGCCGGTGGTACTACCGCCTGGGCAGCGGCCTGCAAAGCCGCTTCGCCGGGTTGCTCACGCCTGGCACGGAGGCCATTCCCCGCGCCTACGCCGTGACCGGCAATCCGTGGACGTTCCTGGCCCAGCCGGCGCTGTCCGCCCGCGAGGTGAAGGACGCCGTCAAGCACATCCTGGACGCCCGAGCGCAGCGGGCCAAAGAGGAGGAGGAGCGGAAGGCGAAGGCCGGGAGTCCGGTCAGCGCGACCGATGCGGCCGAGACGCCGGCCACGTCGGCGGCGCCGACGTCGACATCCCAGGCTCCTGCCCCCACGCCGACTTCCACTCCGACCCAGGGTACGGGCGCGCCGCCGCCGCCGCAGGGGACGGGAAACTCAGGCGCGCAGGCGGGGTGGGTCGTCGGCGCGATGCTCGTGATGGTGCTGCTGCTGCTGACCTTGTGGCTGTTCGTGCGCAGCAAGCGTTCCGCGCATGCCATCGTCGAGCGCTACGCGCTCTTTCTCAGCACGCTGTCCTACCAGCACATCCGTGCCCTCAGGGCCGGCGAGCCCCTCCCGGCAGCCGACAGGCTGAGCCTCGCTAACGACGACCTGTCCCGCTACTTGCGCTTCATTCGCGGCCAGGGCCCCTACATAGACAGGGCCAAGGCCGCCGACCTCCCTGTCAGACTCGAGCCCGATCTCGATCTTGCGACCTTCCTGTCGGAGCCGAAGAACATCATCTGATTGACCTTTGTTCAGACTGGGGGGCCGGCAACGGTCGCAACCGCCTTGCTGCCTCCCCTGAATTTTCCCGCCCGCTATTTCCGTAGTTCTCCTGATGGCGACGCTCTTGCCTTGAGACAAATGCTCGTCGCTTGCGCGAAGTAATGCCTCGGGGCAAGACAACGCAGGGTTAAAGCGATGACTGTCCTGAAATTGATCGAGCCTGACCGGCATACCGGCTTTACCGATCTCCAGACGGGACTCGTCGACTACGCCGCTCGTGTCGATCAGATGCGGTCACCCGACGAGATCCTGGACGAATTGCATGCCATCACGTCGCGGGAGCAGCTGCTGTCGGTCCTGGGTGCAGCGCGGTTTCCGCTCAAGTCCGGCGACTGGGGCTCCGTCCAGCTCGGCAAGTCGGCTTTCCTTCACAAGGACGTCTCCATGCGTTGGTGGGAGGAATACGAAGCTCTCATCAAATCCAGATTCCTTCCCGTGCTGTTCCTGGCGCGCACCAGCATGGGCTCTTATACCTGGACGGAGGCCAGGCGACTGTTTCAGCCGACCGGGATCGATCAGACGTCGTTCGATCTGGCTCTCAAGCACGGGATGCGCGACGGCTTCACCTGTCCGATCGGCGGCCGGTGGGTGGTGGGTTTCTGGTCGCGCCGGGAGCTTTCCAACGTTCTGACACGCCCGATGCGGATCATGATCTACGCCGCCGCCAGCTTTGCCGCCCTGCGGCTGGAGCAGGTCGTGGCCCCCGATCCGACCATATTGGGGACACGCGGGCACTTGACGCCGCGGGAGCTGGCGGTGTTGCGGCTGGTTTCAACAGGGGCGGCACTCCGCGAGACTGCTCAGTCCCTCGGCCTCGGCGAGGAGACCGTCCGCAGCCACATGAAGAAGGCGCAAGCCAAGCTCGGCGCTCGCAGCCGAACCCAGGCCGTCGCCGAAGCCCTGCGGCAGCAGCTCATTCCGTGAAGTCGTGCGTGGCGGCTATTCCTGCGCGAATTCACAGCAAGCTGAGCTGCCCGCCCTTGGGCACAGGTCGGCGGAACAGGTCGGTGCGCAGCTTGAGGTGGCGCTCGTTGAGGCCGAGGCGCCGGGCGGCCAGGCGGAAGCGGGCGCCGATCTGCTCGGCGTAGGGGCCGGTGCCGCGCTGGCGGATGCCGAAGGCGGCGACATAGTCCTTGCCGCCGTGCATGGAGCGCAGGATGGAGATGATGCGCGCGGCGCGGTCGGGAAGCTCGGTGGCGAGCCATTCGCGGAACAACTCCTTCAGCTCCAGCGGCAGGCGCAGCAGCACATAGCCCGCCTCCCGCGCTCCGGCATCGCGGGCGGCTTCCAGGATGCGCTCGATCTCGCTGTCGTTGATGGCCGGCACGATGGGGGCCGCCATGACGCTCACCGGCACGCCCGCCGCGCTCAGCGCGCGGATGGCTTCGAGCCGGCGCTGCGGGGTGGCGGCGCGCGGCTCCATCTTGCGGGCGACGATGCGGTCCAGAGTCGTCACGGAGATGGCGACCTTGACGAGGCCGCGGCCCGCCATGCGCGCCAGGATGTCGAGATCGCGCACCACCAGCGCCGACTTGCTGACGATGCCCACCGGATGGCTCGCGGCATCCAGTACCTCCAGGACCGAGCGGGTGATGCGGTGCTCGCGCTCAATGGGCTGGTAGGGGTCGGTTATGGCGCCCAGCGCGATCACCTTCGGCACGTAGCGCGGGTTGGCCAGCTCGCGCTCCAGGACCTCCGCCGCGTTGATCTTGGCGGTGAGCCGGGTCTCGAAGTCGAGCCCCGGCGAGAGGCCGAGGTAGGCGTGGGTGGGGCGCGCGTAGCAGTAGATGCACCCGTGCTCGCAGCCGCGATAGGGGTTGATGGACTGGTCGAAGCCGATGTCGGGGCTGTCGTTGGTGGCGATGATGCTCCTCGCCATCTCCCGCGCCACCTCGGTCTTGAAGGCGCCGAGGTCGCCCAGGCTCTCCCAACCATCGTCGAAGTCCTCGCGCAGCTCGCTCTCGTAGCGGCCCGCGCGATTGGACCGCGCCCCGCGTCCGCGCCGCCGCTCGCTGTCTGTCAGGGTCGAATCGCTTTTCATTGACCGAGGTTATGCGTTCATGGAGAACCAAACAAGAACAAAAAGCTAATGGAGAGGGATTGGCATGCCGCACGGGGCCGTTGACATGTTCAGCGCATGCTCTAATGTGTTGCGCATGTCGACCATGATCCAGATCCGTAACGTCCCGGACGACCTGCACCGCCGCCTGAAGGCACGTGCGGCGATGGCGGGCATGTCGCTCTCCGACTACCTCCTCAAGGAGATCCGGGAGGTGGCCGAGCGCCCCACGCTGGAGGAGATTCGAGCGCGCTTGGCGAGCCGCAGGACCGCGCCACTTCCAGAATCGACTGCTGACGCCGTCCGGGCGCTGCGGGGGCCGCTGCAGTTGTGACGATATGATCGTGGTCGATACATCGGCTTTGGTGGAGGTGCTCCTCGGCACGCCGGACGGCGGTGCCCTGGAGCCCCGGCTGCTGGGGGCAGGGCAGAGACTGCACGCACCCCACCTGCTCGATGCCGAGGTGGCGCACGTTCTCCGTCGGTTCGCGGCGTCAGGCGCGATTGCCCCCGAGCTTGGGCGCGAGGCACTCACCGATCTCGCCGATCTTCCCTTGCAACGCCATCCGCACGATTGGCTCCTGCCGCGTGTGTGGGAGCTAAGGCACAATCTCAGCGCCTACGATGCTGTCTACGTCGCCCTCGCAGAGGCGCTCGACGCCCCGCTCGTCACCCGCGACAAGCGCCTCGCCGCCGCTCCCGGCCACCAGGCGCGGGTAGAGGTGGTGTGAGGCCTGTGAGCCTGCGGGTGCGTCACCTGCCGATACCGACGACGAGAGAGGTATCTGCCAATTGACGGTCCCAGCTCCATGCAGATTATTGTGAAGCCCTGGCGCCGTGTCCGGCTTGCGTGATCACAACCTTGCGACCGTCTTGCGCTTGCGCCGCCCCCGGCGCGCGTGCACAGTGTCATGTAGGGGTTATCCGCGATTACCCCGTGAGGCTGCGGCCCAAAGATCGCGTCCACGCTCCTTCAGGAGGGGACGCCATGCCGCTCATCAAAACCTCGAATATCCGTCATGCCACGGAGCACCGTCCGGTCGGCGAAGCGGGGACCGCCGTCAGGCGCGTCTATCTGGCGCGGGCGCTGCGCGACTTCGGCGACGGTTTCATCGCCGTTCTGCTGCCTGTGTATTTGACCGCCATAGGTCTCGGCGCGGTCGAGGTCGGGGTTACGGCAACCGTCGCGCTGCTCGGCTCTGCCCTGATGACCTTGGGCATTGGCGCTCTCGGGAGCCGCTTCGATCGGCGCAATCTGCTGATCGCAGCGTCCGGCCTCATGGTCGCCACCGGCCTGGCGTTCGCCTGCGCGAGCACCTATGCGGTCGTTCTCCTCGTTGCGCTGGTGGGAACGATCAACCCCTCGTCAGGCAGCGTCAGCGTCTTCGTTCCGCTTGAGCACGCGGTCTTGTCCCGATGGGTGGCAGATAGCGAGCGCACACGGATGTTTGCACGCTACAGCCTGATCGGCGCGTTGGCAGCCGCGGCGGGGGCGCTCAGCGCCGCAAGCCCGGACGCCCTGGCTGCCTTGGGCGTCTCACGCCTGACGGCCCTCCAGGGCATGTTCGTCGCCTATGCCGTCCTCGGGCTGGCCGGCGGTATCGCGTACGCACGCATCCCGGCCGATCCGGCACCGCTGGAGGATCGGCCGGCGGCGGCGCTTGGGCCCTCTCGCGGCATTGTCTATGGCATGGCGGCGTTGTTCAGCATCGATGCCTTCGCGGGTGGCTTCGCCGTTCAGTCGCTCATGGCACTCTGGCTCTTCAGCAAATTCGGCCTTTCTCTCTCGGCAGCCGGCCTGTTCTTTTTCTGGTCGGGCGTGCTGGCCGCGTTCTCGTTTCCGGTCGCAGCCTGGCTGTCGCGGCGGATCGGCCTCGTCAACACCATGGTGTTCACACACATTCCATCGAGCGTTTGCCTGATCCTTGCCGCCATCGCGCCGAGCCTGGAGCTGGCGCTCGGGCTGCTGCTGGTCCGCGCGGCGCTGTCGCAAATGGATGTGCCCACGCGCTCCTCCTACGTGATGGCGGTCGTGACGCCCCCCGAGCGGCCGGCAGCGGCGAGCGTCACGTCGGTGCCGCGCAGCCTGGCGGCGGCGTTGAGCCCTGCCATTGCGGGTGCGCTGTTCGCAGCGGGTTTCGAAGCCTGGCCGCTGGTCATCTGCGGGGTGCTCAAGATCGCCTACGACCTGGCCCTGCTCTGGGCCTTCGGTCATGTGACGCCACCCGAGGAACGATAGTCACGGAAGAGGCGTTCGGCGATGTCCTGGCTCTCTTCTGGGTATGGAACGGCCTTGCCTACCACCCCTACCTTCTTTGCACCCGTCAACCCTGCCGCCTGGGGATTTCCTCCTCGGGGCTCAGCGTTCGTGCCCATTGGATTGTGCGCCCTGTCAGCCCTAGTCCAGTCCCGTCAATTCCTGCAACGTAGGTGAGGCCCAACATGCGCACGCTCCTCGCTGCCGTGATCTTCCTGGGCGGACTGTCGGCCCTGAACTCGACCGCAGAAGCCCAGAGGTCGCAGGAGTGCCAACAAGCACAGAACGAAGACCCCACTGGCCAGTTCGCCGGCTATCCGTGCTGGGCACAAGAGAGCTTCGCCCGTGGCAGCGGCTCGGGCGGTGGTGAATGACAGGCGCAGCGGGGCGCTGACGGAAACGACCTTTGCGTTTCAGCGCCCGTGGCGGCGGCTGGCGGTGGAAGAGACCTGGTCAACTCACGTCCCGCCGGTCGCTACGTGGGCTATCCGTGCTGGGCGCGAGAGACCCTTAGCCGCCAGCTGAGGTAAGTGACGGCGGCGCCCACGAGCCGCAGGAGGCCGGGGCCGTCGTTGGCTAACCCGGCCGAGGCGGGGCTCTTGTCGCCAGTTCTGGGGCGTAAGGTTGCCTTTTCCCGTGGGCTCGACCCGAAGCCGCCCGCAGCCGCTCTCTCCAGACGCTGGACACCGCGACCCGCTTCCTGATGCCCAGGGCCTCTCGGATCACAGCCGCCTCCTCCGGCGCCGGCAGGTCATGGGGCCGGCGACACCCTTGCCCTACCCCCACGGGACTCCTGGTGGTGCAGCGCGCCATCCAAGGGCGACCATCCATGCCGTACCTAGTGCCGTTTCTGTGGTGTCACTGACGGTAGCTAAGTCATTGGCTCCGCGGGTAGGATTCGAACCTACGACCAGCCGGTTAACAGCCGGCTGCTCTACCGCTGAGCTACCGCGGAATAGGCCGATTTTGCTTGCCTTTGTTGGTGCAGGATAAACATTGGAGGGTTCCCGCTCATCGAAGTCAGGGAACCGCCGATGCCCACTACCCTCACCGACACAAGCATCAAAGCGCTCAGGCCCGGTCCTTCTGCCTATTTCGGGTGGGATAGTCAAGCGGTTGGGCTCGCGCTCACTCGCGCTCAGGGTCATACCGCCGGGCCGCAAAATATGCGCCGTCGCCTTGCAGCTTGCCTCGGCGTCGCTGTCTCGTGCTAGGCTTGGATTGAGGACCGAAGCGGGGAGGACAAAGCCCGAGATGGCGACGTTTGTGATCTGCCATGGGGCCTGGTCGGCCGGCTGGGCCTGGAAGAAGGTGCGGCCGCTGCTCAGGGCCGCCGGCCACGAGGTCTTCACCCCCACCTACACCGGGCTCGGCGAGCGGGCGCACCAGTCGGGCCGCGCCATCACCCTCGATACGCACATCGCCGACGTGCTGGGCGTGATCGAGTGCGAGGACCTCACCGACATCGTGCTGGTGGGCCACAGCTACGGCGGCATGGTCGCGACCGGCGTCGCCGACCGGGTGCCGCAGCGCATCGCCAGGATGATCTACCTCGACGCCTTCGTGCCGGAGAGCGGCCAGAGCCTGTTCGACCTGCTGCCCCCGGAGGCGCGTGCCGGCCGGCAGGACGCCGCGTCGGTGCAGGGCGACGGCTGGCTGCTGCCGCCCAATCCCTCCCCGCCGGATACCTCGCCGCACGACCTGGCGTGGATCACGCCGCGGCGGCGCTGGCAGCCGGTCGGCACCTTCGCGCAACCGATCGCCTTGCGCGGCACGGCTCCCAAGCGCCCGCGCACGTACATCTACTGCACGCGGCTGCCGCCAGGCGACCCGTTCGGCCAATTCGCGCGCCGGTTCCGGTCTGACCCAGGCTGGACGTTTGTGGAGATCGACGCCAGCCACAGCCCCAACGTCACCGCGCCCGAGGCGCTGGTGCGGATTCTCGATCAGGCGGCCAGATGAGCCGCGATGGCGGTCTGGCCCTGCCCGAGCCTGGGCTGACGCCGGCGGAGCTGATCGCCCGTGCCGCGGCCCTGCGCGACCAGGTGCGGGCGGAGCAGGACCAGTCGGAGGCGCGGGGCTGCCATTCCCCCGAGCTGCAGGAGGCGTTCGTCAAGGCCGGCTTCTACCGCGCCCTGCAGCCCAGGCGTTTCGGCGGCTATGAGCTCGACTATCCCTCCTACTACAAGGCCATGCTGGAGATCTGCCGCGGCGACCCCGCCGTCGGCTGGTGCCTCATTCTGGGGTCCACCCATGGCGCGCAGGTCGCCTCGCACTGGCCGGAGCAGGCGCAAGTGGAGCTGTTCGGCGCGGACGGCCATTTCATCGCCCCGCATCGGGCGCAGGGGCCGGCCGGGCGCTGCCGCCGCGTCGATGGCGGGTATCTCGTGGAAGGTGTATGGAACTACGCCTCCGGCATCCCCTACTCCACGCACTTCATCGGCAATGTGATGGTGGAGGGCACAGCTGAGCAGATCGTCTTCATCGTGCCGCGCAAGGTCTATGAGATCCTCGGCGACTGGGGCGGCGACGCGACGCTCGGCATGCGCGCCTCGGGCTCCAACAGCGTGCGGATCGCCGAGGCGTTCGTGCCGGGGCACTGGTGCGTGCCGATGGGGCGCGGGCTGTGGTCGGCCGACGACGTGCCCGACGGCACCCACGGCACGCGGCTGCACGCCAACCCCATGTACCTCGGCCGCATGATGGGCCCCTATCACGCCTCACTGGTGACAACCGTGGTGGGTGCCGCCAGGGCGGCGCTCGACGAGATGGAGGCGATCGCGAGAGCGCGCAGGACGCGCTTTCCTCCCGTCATGCCCTGGGCCGAGAGCGTCGATGTCCAGCGCCCCTTCGGCCAGGCGATGCTGCTGGCCGACACCGCGGAGGCGGTGCTGATCCGCGCCTGCGAGCTGCACATGGACTACTGCCGCCGCTGGGCCGCCGATGGCACGCCGTTCACGGCCGAGGAGAGCCTGCGGCTGTGGGGCATGCACATCCATGCGGGCACCATGGCCTGCGATGCGGTGGACCTCCTGTTCCGCGCCGCCAGCTCGGCCGCGGCCAAGAAGGGCCAGCGCATCGAGCGCTACTACCGCGACTGCGCCATGTACCGCAGCCACAGCTCCTCCCAGCTGCCGACGTTCGCCACGGGCGTCGCCAAGGTGCACTTCGGGCTGCCGATGGGGATGTTTGGGATTTGAGGATGCACCGCCCGCCACACCCGCCGGAACGAGGGTGCCGCGGCGGCTGCGGGCGGGGCACGTGCCCCGGTCGTCCGGCCGGGGGGTGCTACAACCGCAGTCAAGGGACAGCCGACTTAGGCTGCCGGCAAGCACAAGTGCTCCGTGGGCTCTGCTCGTGCGGGGAATCCTACTCGCCAAGCTGCGTGCGGGGATAGAAGCGCCTTGCGAGTGCGGTGCAATAGGTGTCAGCCGGGCGTATATACACCGCCACGCCCGCTATTCGCTACTCACTATTCGCT
>JBAPMW010000665.1:0-5463 GCA_049278815.1 Hyphomicrobiaceae bacterium | reverse complement strand
GCTGATGGCGTCGGCCGTCGCCTCCACCTGCTTCCAGAGCTGCTCCCTCTTGATGCGCTCCGAGACCAGGGTGCCCAGCGCGGCATTCGCCGCCGCGAGGTTGCTCTCGGCGATCGACGACTTCTCGGTAACGACGACGATCTGCTCCTTCTGCGCGAAGTCCAGGAGCGTCCGCTCCGACTCCTCCAGGTGCAGCTTGGCTTGCTTGATCTTGTCCTCAAGGAAAGTCTTGGCGAACGCGTTCGCCTCGAACCTCTTGTCCAGATTGGCGGCGATGAAGGTTTCGGCATACGCCGCGGCGATCCTTTGTGCCCGCGCCGGGCTCGTGTCGGAGTAGCTGATATCGACCAGGCGCGAGCCGCCGAGCGGGCTCACCGTGCGGTTGCGCAGAACAATGGCGGCCGCGGCCTTTGCCAACGCCGCCTTGTCGGGCGGCGGCTGGCCGCGCGGTGTGGGCGGGCCGCCTGACAACAGGTCCAGCACCAGGTCCTTGGCGGCGCCCAGAAACGAGAAGCCTCTCGGCTTGAAGATGTCGGGATCGCTGCCGAGGTCCAACGACATGGCCACACGCTCAGCCATTGCCCGGCTGCGCAACAGCTCCTGCTGGGTACGGAAGAACTCCGTGTCGGAGCCCTCCACAGGCAGGACGTTGCCGCTCTCCACGATCTTGGCAACGTGGCGGTCGATCTGCAAGCGCACCGTCGCCACGTAGAGCGGCGTCGTCAGGAACGTGTGGAGCGCGCCAACTGTCATGCAGACCGCGGCGACGAACGCGATCAGCCATTTCCGGCTGACGACCACCCGCCAGAACTCGACGACCAGCAAGGTGATCTCGCCGGGGGCATCGTCGCCGGGTCCGCCGGCCGGACCGCCGACGGCGCCATAGGCATGGTGGTACCCTACCGGTGCATTCCCTGCGGCGGGCACGAGGTTGGTTGAACGATGGTCTGGAGAGCTGCCCTTGTTGTTGTGCATATCAATCCGAGAATGTCCCTCAAAGCAAAGCGAACACCGACGCGACCGGCAACGACTTCATAATCGCATCGAACGCACCCTTCATGGCCGAGGTGGGAGCCACGATGACATCGCCCGATTCAACCGCCGGGTCCTTGGTTGCTCCGGTGCGGATCTCGGCGATGTCGAATCGGGCGGCCATGCGCTTGCCTTCGATCTGCCTGAAGACGACAACCGTGGTGTCGGAGGTCGTGTCGAGCCCCTCCGCCGTCGCGATCACCTGCAGCAGCGACATCTTGCTACGGATCGGATAGACCCCCGGCCGCTTCACGGCGCCTTCGATGGTCACGCGCTGGCTGTTGTATTCCTTGACGACGACCGACACCTGAGGCGATTGCAGATACTTGGCTCCCAGCTTCTGTACAAGCTCGCGCTCGACTTCCTTAACGGTCCGGCCCGCAGCGCGGACCTCCCCGACGAGGGGCAGGCTGATGGCGCCAGCCTCGCCGACCTGGGCCGTCCGCGTGAGCTCCGGCACCTTGAACACCGAAAACTCGATCACGTCGAGCGGGCCGATCTTGTATCCGCTGGTGCCGGGCGTAGCCCCCAATGTGAGCTTGTCGGCAGCGCGCGCCAGGGGCTTGGCGTCGCCCACCGCGTGCGCAGGCTTCACCAAAGCCGATTGGCCGTCCGCCGGCGTGTCGAGCGCGGTGAAATCGGTGCCGAGAGGGCTGCCACAGCCTCCCAGGGCGATGGTCCAGCAGGTCAACAGCGCGAGCACACGAGCCAGCTGAACCGCCGAGGCGGTCCTTCTGCCCTCTCCGCGAGCCTCAACCTGCAGCCGCATAGGTTCCCCCTGCGGGTCCTACCCCCCGGCGCCGGCAGCGGCATCTGGCCGGTCACCCTCGCCGCACTATAGTCAGTCAGCGCGTAATCACAAGGGCTCGCAGACAGGGCTCGCTGGCGCGAGCCACCCGCTCTGCGCGCCACCACAACCTTGCGGTGCGCACGCGCATATTCATCTCCTATCTCGCATTCTCGCTCCGTCCAGTGGCCGCTCGGCCACGGTGTCGCCCGATCCCGCCCACCGCGCACACCCAGCGTTGGCGCGTCGGCACGGCCGGGCTAGTCTCAGGCATCTCGATATGTTGAGGTGGGGACATCACCTCTGCGAGGGCAACCCATGTCTCCAAGCGGTGGCTGCATGAGCAATGAGGCGGATAACCGGCACGCAGCCAGCACCCTCCGCGCGCCTCGGCGCATGCTGCCGAAGGCTGCAACCTCGCTTGCCCTGGCAATGGCGCTCGCGACCGGCGGCGCGGCGCACGCCGCAAGCGTGCGTGCCGTGCAGGGGCAGGTGCTGGTAAGCTCAGGTCAGGGCTATCGACTGGTCGACGGTTTGACGCAGCTGGGGGTGGGGGGAACGGTCGTCGCCAATCCCGGCGCGGTCGCCCATGTCACGTACCCCGGCGGCTGCCGGGTGACGGTGGAGCCCGGCTCGGTGTACCAGATCGCGTCGCAGCCCCCCTGCCAGACCGGCGACCCGACGAAGACCGGCGCGCTGGGAGACAGCGGCACCACGACGTCATCGTCGGGCTTCAACCCCTGGGTGATCGGCGGGATTGGACTCGCCGTCGGCGGTGGCATCGCGTACGCCATCTCGTCCATAAGCCCCTGACGGGCATCGCGAACGGCCGGGCATGCCAACGGACCGGTTGCTCCTCCTGTGCACCATCGTCCTGGTGGCGAGCCTCGTCCTGGGCGGCGGCACGCGGACAGGGTTCCTTTCCGATGCGGTCATCCAGCTTCTTGCCATACCGCCGCTGCTGATCGCGGTTCGGCGCCTCGCCGCCCTGCCGTCCTTGAAGGGGGGGCGGTGGGCTCTCGCGCTGTGTCTGGCGATAGCGTTGGTCCCGGCGCTGCAGTTGGTTCCGCTGCCACCGAGCCTCTGGACCGCGCTCCCCGGCCGTGCGCCGGCAATGGAAGCGTTCCAACTGCTGGGGCAGGGACTGCCGTGGATGCCCCTCAGCCTGTCCCCGCGCGCCACCTGGCTCAGTGCTCTCTCGCTGCTGCCACCAATCGCCATCTTCCTGGCGACGCTTCTCATCGGCTACCGCGAGCGGCGCACCCTGAGCCTGATTCTCGTCGGCTTCGGTGTTCTCAGCGCCTTCGTCGGGCTGGCCCAGATTGCCGAAGGCTCGTCGAGCAGCCTGCGGTTCTTCGCGATCACCAATCCCTCCGAGGCGGTCGGCTTCTTCGCCAACCGGAACCATTTCGCCGCGGCGCTCTATGCCTTCACCGCGTTTGCGGCGGCCTGGGTGGTTGAGGCGGCAGAACCGCCGCCACGGGGACACACGCGTCTCGAGACGCGCTGGATCGTACCTGTGCTTGCGGGCCTCACCGTGCTTGTCGTGCTGGTCGCCGCCCAGGCCATGGCGCGCTCCCGGGCCGGTCTCGGCTTTACCGTCGCCGCGCTGGTGGGCGCGACCGCCATCGCGCTCCTCGACCGGCGCAACGCCTCCGGCCTCACGCCCGCCAAGCTGCTGCTCGCGACCGCGGCCGGCGCCGTCATCTACGCGACGCAGTTCGCCTTGTATCGCATACTGGACAGGTTCGCCGCAGACCCCATGACCGACAGCCGGCTGACGATCGCGCGCCTCACCTCGGAGGCCGCCGAGCGTTACCTGCCGTTCGGCTCGGGCATGGGCACCTTCGTCCCCGTCTACGGCATGCACGAGCGGGCAGCCGATGCGCTGCCGGACACCTACATCAACCGTGCACACAACGACTTCCTGGAGCTTTGGCTGGAGACGGGCGTCGCCGGGCTCGTGCTCGCAGCCGCGGTTCTGCTCTGGCTCGCCGGCCGTTTCGTCCGCCTATGGCGCCGCGAGGCGCCCGGCATGGACATCGATCTCTCGCTCGCCCGTGCGGCCACAATCGTCATTGTGTTGATCGGCGCGCATTCATTGGTGGACTATCCGTTGCGAACGGGCGCCATCATGGCGATCGCGGCTTTCTCCTGCGGGCTCCTCATCGCGCCGCTCACAGGTCGTCTTGAAGAATTGTCCGACCGGAGGCGTGCCGCCGGAAAGGCTCGCACCGAAAAAGCGCCGGCGCATCGGCCGGTGGATCTCCAGCACGCCGATGCGCCCGTTTCGCAACACCCGCCGGAGCGTTGGGGCAAACACATAGAGTGGCCAAACGAATGGCGTTAGCATGTACGTGCTAGCCGTCTGGCGGCACTATGCGAGCTGGCACAGCGCCACACTTTCTCGAAAAGCGTGCGGTACATGCGTCATCGGTGGTTGCTGAGCATCGTCGACCTCTTTCTTATCGGCTTGGCGACGGTGTCTGCCCAGTTGCTGCGGGACAGCTTCGAGACGCGCCCGGAACAGATCGTGGGCCTGTTGACCTATGTCGGCCTGACACTCGCGGCGGCGATTCCATGTCTCGCGCTGTTTAAGCTCAATCACAGCATCTGGCGCTTGAGCGCGATGCCCGACTACCTGAACGTCCTGGGGGCTGCCATTGCAACGGTTGCGGCGGCCGTCGGGCTCGGCTTTCTCGTCAACCGGCTGGACGGCGTCGCGCGCTCGCTCCCCGTCATTCAAGCCTATCTGATCGTCTTCGCCTTGGTGGGCGCACGCGTCCTCGCACGACTGCGCCACCTGGGCCGTGGCAAAAGCCCGGCGCCACCCCCGCCCCACCTCACGGGCCCCGAGAACATCCTGGTTGTCGGCATCAATCCGATCACCGATCTCTTCCTGCGCTCCATAGCGGAGTACGCGGCCGGCCAGACGCAGGTCATTGGCCTTCTCGCGACGACCGAGGCCCAAACCGGGCGCCTCGTCCAGCGCCACGAGATTCTGGGAACCCCAGAGCAGATCGCCAACGTGCTCCTCGATCTGGAGGTGCACGGCGTGCCGATGAGCCGCGTCGTGGTGACCGTGCCGTTTGGGAATCTCACACCGGAGGCGCGCTCCGCCCTCCAGGAGGCCGAGGAGGGCTTCGGCATCACGGTCGAGTATTTCGCCGACTACATCTGTGGCAGGCAGCGCTCCGACCGGCTCGCCGCGGCGTCCCCGTTGCCTCACAACAAGGCCGCCACCGATACACCGCCCGCAACCTTCCGTCGCGAGCACGGCCTCGCGCAACGTCCCTACTGGCGGCTGAGACGCGCGCTGGATCTTGCCGGCGCTCTCTGTGCCATCGTGCTCCTGTCGCCCCTGCTCCTCCTGATTGCCGCCGTAGTGGTCGTCGCTATCGGCGCGCCCGCGATTTTCTGGCAACAGCGGCCGGGTCAGGGCGGGCGGCCGTTCCGACTCTACAAGTTCCGCACTATGGCGCGGCCCTACGACGCCCACAGCCGACGCATCGCCGACGCTGACCGGCTGTCCGTCTGTGGGCGGTTCCTCCGCCGCAGCCGGCTGGACGAGCTGCCGCAGCTCTTCAACATCCTCACCGGCGAGATGTCGTTCATCGGCCCCCGGCCGCTGCTTGTCGCAGACC
>JBAPMW010000664.1:0-10602 GCA_049278815.1 Hyphomicrobiaceae bacterium | reverse complement strand
TGATTCGGGTCGAAACGATCATGCAAGGGTCAGGGTGAGGGGCAGCCACAGGGGAAACCCTCTCCACGAGGGGTCGCTGGATAATGCGCCGACCGCGCCTCCTCGCCCCACATCAAGCGCGCTCGTTGATGGGTTGGAGCCTCTTGCTGCCCCTCACCCCATCCCTCTCCCCGCAACTTCGCGGGGAGAGGGGGTCCCTCGCCGCCCCCGTATCCACTCCCCTTCCTGCGGCAACCAATCGACCGTTCAGGACGTTTACCTTCCGCGCGTACGTCCGGCACATATCCGTGCCAGGACTGCGCGAGGACCAACAGTACGGAGGCGTATCATGTCGTTCAAGACCGGTGCGAGCCTAGCCGCCCTGGCTTTGACGCTCGGCCTTACCGCAGCTGCGGCGCAGCAAGTCTCCCCGCCTCAAGTGCGGCCGGAGACACCGAAAACCCCGCTTGCCGGCCAGATCGTGACGCAGCCGGAGGAGACCATGCTGGCGCGCGATCTCATCGGCCGTACCGTGACATCGCCGGACAACACCAAGATCGGCAGCATCAGCGACCTGCTGCTGGGCAAGGATGGCAAGACGGTCGAGGGCTTCGTCATCGGCGTCGGCGGGTTCCTCGGGATCGGCGAGAGAAGCGTGGCCCTCAAGATGGACCAGCTGCGGATCGCGCCGGCCGCGGACGGCACCGTCAAGCTCACCGCCGACCTCAAGAAGGACGATGTGGCCAACGCCCCGGCCTTCAAGTCGCGCAAGGACATCGAGGCCGAGAAGCGCGCCTCCGAGCGTCCGGCACGCCCGAGCCCCGGCGGCGGCGGGAAGTAGCACAGCGGGCGAGCAGGGGTGTCAGACCCTCCGGGTCTGACACCGTGGCTCCAACGCCGGTCGCGGCATGGTGTCAGACCCAGAGGGTCTGACACCATATCGACACGTGGCCCGTGCTAAGATCGGGCCATGGTTACGACCTCCCAGACCAGCGGACTGCGCGCGCCCCGCCGCGCCTCGATCCCCGTCGACATTGGCGGCGTCTTCATCGGCGGCGAGGCGCCCATCGTCGTCCAGTCGATGACCAATACCGACACGGCCGACGTGGGGGCCACCGCCCGCCAGACCGCCGACCTCGCCCGCGCCGGCTCCGAGATCGTACGCGTCACCGTGGACCGCGACGAGGCGGCCAAGGCGGTGCCGTTGATCCGCGACCGGCTCGCCCAGATGGGCGTGAGCGTGCCGCTGGTGGGAGACTTCCACTACAACGGCCACACGCTGCTCGCCGAGAACCCGGCCTGCGCCGAGGCACTCGCCAAGTGGCGCATCAATCCGGGCAACGTCGGCTTCAAGGACAAGCGCGATCGGCAGTTCTCGGCCATCGTCGAGCTGGCGCTGGAATACGCCAAGCCGGTGCGCATCGGCGTCAACTGGGGCAGCCTCGACCAGGAGCTGCTGACGCGGCTGATGGACGAGAATGCGGCCATGCCCGCCCCCAAGGACGCCCGCAGCGTCATGCACGAGGCGATCGTGCAGTCGGCGCTGCTCTCCGCCCAACGCGCCGGGGAGCTGGGGATGGGGCCCGAGCGCATCGTCCTGTCCGCCAAGGTGAGCGCCGTGCAGGACCTCGTCAGCGTCTACACCCTGCTCGCCGCCCGCTGCCGCTACGCTCTGCACCTGGGCCTCACCGAGGCCGGCATGGGCTCCAAGGGTATCGTCGCCTCCACCGCCGGGATGGGGTTGCTCCTGCAGCAGGGTATCGGCGATACCATCCGCGTGTCGCTCACCCCTGAGCCCGGCGGCGACCGCACCCAGGAGGTGCGGGTGGCGCAGGAGATCCTCCAGACCATGGGGCTGCGCGCGTTCGCGCCCATCGTCGCCGCCTGCCCCGGCTGCGGCCGCACCACCTCCACCGTATTCCAGGAGCTGGCGGCCGACATCCAAGGCTACGTGCGCAACCGCATGGCCGAGTGGCGCACGCGTTATCCCGGCGTCGAGGGCATGAACCTCGCGGTCATGGGGTGCATCGTCAACG
Organism: Hyphomicrobiaceae bacterium; assembly: GCA_049278815.1. Classification (GTDB taxonomy): domain Bacteria; phylum Pseudomonadota; class Alphaproteobacteria; order Rhizobiales; family Hyphomicrobiaceae; genus AWTP1-13. Next base: position 8,587 of record JBAPMW010000664.1, on the reverse strand, counting down.
GCCCCGGCGAATCCAAGCACGCCGACATCGGCATCTCGCTCCCCGGCACCGGCGAGGCCCCGGTAGCGCCGGTGTTCATCGACGGCAAGAAGGCCAAGACCCTGCGTGGCGCCAACATCGCCGGCGAGTTCAAGGCGATCGTCGAGGACTACGTGGCACAACGCTACGGCCGCAAATCGTAGGGCGCACCCGAGTCCACAGCGGGGCGTTCCGCCGGCCTTTGGCGGTCCCGATGTGAATTCGTTCAGCTGCGATCTGCGATGTTGGTTGGCCGGGCATGGAGCCATGCAAGTCGACATAGGCCGCCACGGCGCGCCGATTGGCCTGGCCGGCACCTTGAGCCAAAAGTTCGGTGTGGTAAGTGGCGGCCAAGTACCAGGGGACAGACCGCCAGACCCACGCAGGCTGCGGAAGACCGGCTCCGCGAGCTCCAGCAGACATTGCGGAGCATGACAGAGCAGCGGCAGCGCATGCGTACTGGAGAGGTCCAATGCAAGATGCGCGCCCACCGTACGTGATTGATGCTGACCTTCGCGCTGGTACTCCTCTTGTTAAGAGATCTGTGTTCCAGTCTGGGACCTTCGACACTGGGGGGACATCATGCGCACGAAGCGTCGGAAGTCGACGCCGCCACAACAGCTTGAGGACCTTCTGAAGGTACATGCCCTGAGGCGCCTGGAAGGTCGGCCATCCAGCGCGCCGAAGCGCGCAAAGGTCAAGCAGAACAGCAAGCAGAAGAAGCGATAGCCGCCACGGGTGGAGCGTCGGTGGCCGCAAATCACTTCGCCGGCAAACCGCCGGCACCGAGTAACGAGGTCGGCACACGCTACGCCGCGCCCTCCTCATCGGCGCTGCGTCGTCAGGCGGCGCGCTCCCGCATCACGCGAAAATAGTGTTCTGCGTGCTGGTAGAAATTCTCGGCCTCGACAATGTCGCCGCTCAAGGTCGCGTCTCGTGCAAGCGCGAGATAGCGTTCATAGTTCCGTTGCGCGCTCATTGCCGAACCGTTCTGGTGCTGCCGCGCACCGACATTCTGCGGGTGCGGCGGATGCCTCCGCTGCGGCTGATTCCTCTTCCGCTCATTCATTCAGTGAATTTCCCCTACTCGGGCACACGCCAACTCCCGCGCCTGCGACGAAAGCTATAGCTCTGGCGTTTCGAAGATGGAGTGGGCGCCGCTCTGCTGGAGTGCGGCGCCAGCGCCCCGCATGACGCGCAGCAAGTACTTGGGCACTCTACCCGGATTCGCAAGCCCCGTCCCGTGCCTGACTAAAACCGCTCCCACGACAACCCGTTCGCCTCGAGATCATGGCCCGGCACAGCCGGCGACCTGCTTGCGCAGCGAACCCCCTCGCAGATCCCTACCCCGAAGCTCCACACCTGTTGCGGAAGAACTATCGCACGCGGTGCCCCCCTCGCTCCCGCGCCGCATCAAGACCTCGTGGCAATCTTAGGCCAAGAAATCTTCCCTCTTCGCCTTCCCGCCTTTGGTCGCTGCGACCATCCACCGGGGCATCCGCCCGCGGCCGGTCCAGATATTCTCCGGGTTCTGTGGGTCGCGGTACTTGACCGCTACACTGCCCTTGCCGTTGCGGGCCTTGCCGAAGAGTTCCTGGATCTCAAATCCATGTTCCTTGACCATCGCGAGAATACGCTGCCGCAATTCAGTGCGCTCCGCATTCTGCTTCTCGATTTTCAGGCGCTCGATGCGCGCCTGCATTTGCGCCAACTCGGCATACGACATGCTCTCGATGCTGCTGGGTCTTGCCATTTCTATCTCCGTCTTTGAAATCGAGCCTTGCGAGACCTTCTAATGCATTGATTTCCAAGGCATTGCAACCAGAACTAAGCGTAAAGCGCCTCAGGCTGCACGTATTGCGCGTGAGCCCGGCCGGGGTGGCGACCATTCTCCTGCACTTTTGCCAGCGCAACTATGCTCTTCCGCTTCGCACCATTCGGTCGAGCGCCCGTGCGAGCGCGTCAAAGTCTCCGTATGATATGATGTCCGCTCCTCGTGCGTCTATCCATGCCAATTCAAGACGCAGAAGACTTGGTCACCTCGTCAAGCCTTCGGCGCAACAGCGCGGCGATGCTGCGCTCTGCCCTCGGGTGTTGATCAATGAGCAGTTGGATCCTGCGCACCGTATCGGCCTCCGTGCCGTTGTGCCGGGCAGCCTCCAAGGTATGGCTCAATGCATCAACACCGTCCTGTGCGTTGAGCTCGTAGCCGTAACCGCATAGCAGCCATCGCAGTGCCGCCAGGCCGACCGAGCGGGCAAACTCCGGCTTGCTCGCTGCGAAGTCTCGCGCGGCGCGCGTCAGCGTCTTTGGATCGCAGGGGCTCGTCCTCGCAAGCTCAGCCGCTTCGGCGAGAAGCCCTGCTGATTTCGCCGCGACAAACCATTTGCCCTTGTCGCCGGAGGTCCGGTCGACCAGGTCGCCAAGAATCGCCTTCGGCTGGATCTGCGGATACTTGCTTGTCATTGCCTGGAACGTGGCGAGGTACGTGCTGTGACGGTTCGCCTCCAACGCGTATCGATCATATGCCTCGCGCCATAGGCCTTCGGACAGCAAGATCTCCTCGCACGCCATTGAAATCCGGCCGTCGGGTTGATTGAGCCCGCGCGTGTCCTCGGCGTAGCGGATGGCTGCCGCGGTCTTGCCCTGCGCGATCAGGGCTCGTACGCCCCAGTGACGATCATGCCAGAATTTGTAGGGCGCCAGGTCCAACAGGTTCAGCAGGTCCTCATGCCGCCCGGCGGCATACAATGCGCTCAGACAGGCAGCGGTGCCCTTGAAGTGACCTCCACGTGGCAGGTCCGGGCTCCACATCAATCGCACGCCCTCGATAAAGCGATCCGCCCACCGTCATCAGGTAGTACGTTGGGGAAACGGAATAGGGGTCTAAAGTATTGTCGGCGGCACGGCGCTGCTGTCGTGGCCTCTCGGCCGCTACATGAAATGGGCGATGGACCCGGACATGCCCGACGCCGGGCGCGCAGGGCAATTCACCCAGGCCTCCCAGCGGATCGGAGGCTCGGCCGTCCTGAGACCGCAGGACTGGAAGCATTACATTGTCGCCATGCTGCTGTTCAACGCGGTGATGTTCGCGGTGAGCTTCAGCATCTTGGCGCTGCAGCAGGTCCTGCCTCTCAATCCGGACGGCATGGGACCGATCGAGGGCAACCTGATCTTCAATACGGCCGCGTCGTTCACCTCCAACACCAATCTGCAGCACTACTCCGGGGAATCGACGCTGAGCTACCTCTCGCAGCTCGGCGCGCTGATGTGGCTGCAGTTCGTCTCGGCGGCGACGGGCATTGCCGCCCTGACGGCGCTCGCGCGCGGCCTGGCCGGCAAGCCGCTGGGCAACTTCTTCATGGACCTGCAGCGCGCCTCGTTTCTGGTCCTGCTACCCGTCGCGCTTGTGGTCGCATCCTTGATGGTGCTCGCCGGCGTGCCGATGACGCTGCAGGGCGCGGCCCAGGCGATGACGTTGGAAGGCATCGTCCAGACTATCGCCCGGGGACCGGTGGCCGCATTCGTGGCCATCAAGCAGCTGGGCACCAACGGCGGTGGCTTCTTCGGCCCCAACAGCACGCATCCGTTCGAGAACCCGAGCTTCTGGACCAACGCACTGTCGATGATCTGCATCATCCTCATCCCGATGGCGTGCGTGTGGATGTTCGGTCGCATCATCGGGCGCATGCGCCACGCCGCAGTGGTGTTCGCCGTGATGGCGGTGCTGCTGCTGGCCAAGATCACGGGCGCCGTCTATTTCGAGGCCGCCCCGACGCAGGCCTTCTCCGGCCTGCCGATTGCGCAGGACGTGGGCAACCTCGAGGGCAAGGAACTGCGCTTCGGCGCGAGCTCCGGGCCAACCTGGGCGGTGCTGACCACCTCGACCAGCAACGGCTCGGTGGGTGCCATGCACGACAGCCTCAACCCGCTGACGGGACTGATGCCCATGATCGGCATGTGGCTCAATGCCACCTTCGGCGGCGTCGGCGTCGGCATGATCAACATGTTCCTCTACATCATCGTCGGCGTGTTCATCGCCGGCATGATGGTGGGCCGCACGCCCGAGTATCTCGGCTGGCGGGTGGAGGCGCGCCTTCAGCGCCACCAGATGCCGTCGGCGGAACTCGGAGATGGTGCGGAAATCCGGCGCGCCGAGGCCCACGAGGCTCATGAAATCGACGCGCTCGCCGCACGCCTTGGCGATGCGACGCGAGGAATAGATGCCGCTGCAATACGCGTACAGCAGCAGCGCCGTCATCATCGCCGGATGGAACGGCGGCTGGCCCTTCATGCTGGAGTAGCAGGACAGGACCTCGCTCAGGTCCAGCTCCTTTTCGACCACGCTCAACACGAACCGGGCGAGGTGGTCCTTGCGCACAAACTCCTGCACCGTCACCGGCAGGAGCAGCGGCTCGTCGATCTTCCAGGCGCGAAAGGTCTTGCTCATGCGCCCGGACCGAATCCGACTCGCCGCCCACAAGCCAGCAGAAAACGCCTATTATCCGGACAGGATCCTAGAATGCGCAGATAACGGCGCGTGGCGTTTGCGTATGTTTGACCGCCTCGGATGCCGATGGTCGGATCAACCCGTGATCCGGGCCATTGGTGTGTTGGTGCAGGTCGTATGGGACGCGTGGCCATCCGCGTGTCGGGCAGGCGCTGGCGGCCAATCTGAGTAGATCCCGAGTCTGCATCCGCGGTCTTGGGACCGGCTAAGGTTACCCCATCACCCTGCTGGCCGCCCCGTGCTCGTTCGACGAGTCGACGGGCGGATACCTCTTCCAACCTAGTCTGCGAAGCATGGACAACCGCAAGAGCGGGAGGAAGTCCTGCTCCGTTCATCAGTCGAGGGCCTTAAGCACATGAGCCGCGAACATGGTTTGAGATCGAGCCGCGTGACCGCTGTGTTCGAAGATGGCGCGCTTTCGTTCATTCTGGCGAAGGGCGCGACGCTGGAGGAGCTTTCGGGCCGCCTTGCCGATCTCGCTCAAGCGCACAAGGGAAGGCCGGTCGCCATCACCGTCAAATTCGGCTCTTCGTCGCGCAAGAGAAGGCTTCTATCCGACCCCGTCTAGATCTGAGCGTCCTGCTTCACAGCTGCCTCTAGTTCCAGCGGATCGATGAAAATCACTTGTCTTTGACGTGGGGCTGCCCCGAGGGCCGGCAACATGATCGAGGTCGAAACGCGCCGATAGGCAATGAAGGACAGATTGTCGAGCGTCGTATCTACGGTTTCGACTGTGTAGGTTCCAGCCGGCTGCACTCCGTCGACATCGGTGAGTGAAAAAGGACGCATGAAAGTTACGGTGGTGAGTGTTGTTCGCTCTGGCATGATCATCATCTCCATTTGTACAGGTCTACCCCGTCGAGTTGTCGCTGAGCCCTGGGTGTCATCGCCGACTTCTCACTTCGATGAAGTGGCCGTCGAATAGAGCGCGTTCGTCCCGCCACCTGCGTGTGAACTGCCCTGGCGCTCCAGATCGGTGAGCGCCTGGGTCCATCAGGGGGATCAACCTGCTGGACGTGCCACTGATCTTAGCCAGCCGCGTCGCCAGCGAAAAAGCAGGATTGCACCGGTGAGCGCAAAAACGACGGTCGCGACGGACAAATTAGGCACGTTGCCGCCGACGATCACCGCAGCGATAAGGGCGACGGCGAGCGCGAAAACGCTTGTGAGAGCAGTCGCGATCGTTGCGTCATAGTAGAAGCGGCTGGTAGGGGCCACGACAGCCCTCCTGAGTGCGCGTGCCGCACGTGCGACGCGCTGCAATGCGTCTCGCAACACCCCGCGCAGAAGCGTTGGGAAGCCTAGCATTATATCTATACATGGGGATGATCGAGGACGATTATCACCCCCGACCCGACGGCGCGCTCTCGCAAACGCCTCGTCGAAAATGCCTGACATTCAAAATTCCTCGCCCAGAACTCGCGGCATCGCGTTCGAAACTCTTGGAGCAGGCTTTCGGGAGCTCTGGACGTCGTTTGGGCCAATATTGACCAGACCGCAAATCTAACGTCAGAGAAATCTGATCGGCTCACCTCTTGAACAAAATGCGAACTCACCCCATGTGAATTATTAGCGCAGGCCTATCTGGGCTGCGCGAAATTAAATCGCCTGGCCGTCAAAAGGCAGGCCCACTCACATCGCTTCCAGGAGGATGCTATGAGATTTGACCTATCCCCGCTCTATCGTTCGGCCGTCGGCTTCGACACCATCGCATCGATGCTCGACCAGGTCGCCGATCTCGACAATGAAGCCACCTCTTATCCGCCCTACAACATCGAGCGTCTCACCGAGAACGAGTACCGCATCACCATGGCGGTCGCCGGGTTCGGCAAGGAAGACGTCGAGATCGAGGTAAAGGAGAACACACTCTCGATCCGAGGTGAGAAGAAGGAAGCGGACACTGAGCGCACATTCCTACACCGCGGCATCGCATCCCGCGCCTTTGCTCGCCGCTTCCAGCTCGCCGATCATGTGGAAGTGAGGGACGCCGACGTGAAGGACGGGCTGTTGTCTGTCGCCCTCAAGCGCGAGGTGCCTGAGCGACTGAAGCCCCGCATCATTCAGATCGGCGCAACGGTCGCCAAAACTAACAAGGCAATCGATGCGCCGGTAGCCGGCTAAGTTTTGAATCGAGTAGGGGGATTCCTCGCGGTCTCCCCCTCTCACGCGTCGGTGGCTGTTGCTGCGACGGTAGGCTAAAAAATCGGAATGCTCGACAAGTGCACCTTCTACCAGCTCGGCAAGGGGCTCAAACTTACGCGCCCGCATTCCAGCCTTGGCGGGCATCAATCCGCACCGCCGAGGCGATGCTGTCATCACCAACAAGGCCGATGACAGCATCGAGACCCGCGACGCTGTCGAGGATCACCGCAGTGGCGAAGATGATGGACTGGATCGAGGGCACCAAGCCGAATTGATGCTGGCTATGCCACTGCGCGGACGTTCAGCTACAGGCATGCCCTGTAGCGTCTCCACCAATACGAGCTTCCCGTCGCGACGGCTCGACGGCGCAGCCAATCGCAATCGGAGACATAGCCGTAACTGGGGCCGGCGAAAAAGTCGAAGTCCACACCTCCCCGGCCATAGTGATCTCTGCCGCTGGAGCGAAACCCTGAGCCGCGGTGACCGCGGTCGCCCCTACGCATGCCATCTCGTCCTGAGCGGATACCCTTGCCTTTACCAGCATGCGTGCCGCGCTCACCTCGCTGGACATTCAGGAGAACGCTGTCGGAGTCGACAGTCTTGCCAATCGGCGAGAATGCCGCCGCTGGTGCAAAGCCTATGCCGATGGCCAGCGCGGACGCAGCCACCGTAGCCATGAGAGAGTATCGCATTGGGGAAGCTCCTGGTTCGCGCGTGTGAGCCTTGCCGGAAGCAAGAGCCACCAAGTCAGGATGACCTGAAGCGCCGGTCTTAGGGGATTGCAGTCCGTTGCGGGACAAGGCGCTGGCGCCGTTCAGAGGGTAAGCCAGCGCTTCCCGTATTATCCGACCGACCGGGATACCCGGCGGGTCGCTGCTTACATAAGCTCACACACCCACCCGTTGAGCCAGACTCGGAGAGTACCCACGTACATACTTCCCCACGAAACTGTTGAGCACGGCGGCCGCGCCCATTGCGAGGGTGATCGCAACGCCACACGCGATGATGAAGGACCGCATTGCCACCTCCTTGGCCAGTTTCTAGCAACGTCTACGGGCGATGCAGCTCTGAAGCCGCGCTCATGGCGTTCTGTGGCGACGGAACCGGCGCGGATCTCACGTCGGAAGATCCTGCGTGCGGTATGAGGCTGCACCATTGAATGGTGCAGCCATTGCCTGAATTCCAGCCGTCACTGGCGGCGAAGCCAGTCGTCAATGTCCTTCCTCACCTGATCCTTGGCGTAACCGTAGCGGGCCTGGATTTTTCCTTCGAGTTGCTCGCGATTGCCGTTGATTTGGGTGATGTCGTCGTCCGTGAGCTTGCCCCATTGCTCCTTCACCTTGCCGGTCAGCTGCTTCCAGTTTCCTTCGACGCGATCCCAGTTCATTGTCGTTGCTCCATTGTTGTCAGGACTAGCGGCCGCATTTTTTGCTGCCGCAGATCGCTGCATCAGGACGGGTGGATGTTTGAGCCTAGTGGACTGCGGCCGCGGGGCGAGCCTCGGAAAATACTCATGCTCGAACCGCGGCGCTGTGCGTCTTGGGGGCGGCCATCTCACGCATGCTGCCGACTGAGCACTATCCGAGTCTGCCCCCGCAGCCAGGCCATCCTATCTTCAGGCTGCGGCACGCGCGTGCCCTGAAACGGTCGGCGCCCTCGATGCGTCCATGCTCGCGGAGCCCAGTTTCTCGGAGTTGAAAGATGGCCAACGCGAAGAGCAAGATTACGGCAGAGCTCATCAGCGACTATGCCGCCGGCAGGCTTGATGTTGAGGATGTGCAGGTCATGGAGGAGGCGATCAATCACGACGAGGACGTAGCGGCTGCCGTCGCGGCTGCGCGTCGGGTTGATGCGCGAATGACAATAGCGCTCGCGGCATCGAAGCCAGGCGCGCCAAGCCCGAGATTGGGATCATCC
>JBAPMW010000663.1:0-2005 GCA_049278815.1 Hyphomicrobiaceae bacterium | reverse complement strand
ACGGCGCCTACCGGTTGCGCGGCTCGCTGTTGCGGGCGCGGGGCGAGTGGGAGCGCGCGATAAAAGCATTCGAGCATGCCCTCCAACTGAATTCCGACTACGCCGAGGCGCGGGCCGAGCTCGGCCGCGTCAAGATCGAGCTGGGCCTGGTCGAGGAAGCCCTCGCCGACATCGGCAAGGCCATCGCCCTCAGCCCAACTGACTCTGCCGCCCTCGCGGGCTGGTGCTTGTGGGCGGGGCAAGCGGCCATCCATGCCGAGCACTACCAGCAAGCGGCCGATTGGCTGGAGCGGGCACGAGAGGCCAACCGGGCCGACTTGAGTCCGATGCCGTGGCTCGCGCTCGCCAAAGCCGGGCGTGGCCGCAAGGACAAGGCCTGCGCCGAGATGGCCGACTTTCTGGCCAAGACGCCAGCCTTCACGCTAGCCGCCTGGAACGGTGACCATCCGCGCGATCATCCCGTCGTCGGCCCCCAGCGTGACCGGATTGCTGCCACGATGAAGCGCCTCGGTGTTCCAGAAGGCAAGACGTCGGCCGCGTTGGCGCGCTGATTGCGCAAGCCTCTTAAGCATCGATCACCAATGCCGAGCCCATAGAGCAGCGGGTTCGGGGACGATCAGCCACCGTACCGTTGCCGCGCGCATCCCGCCGTCCTTCCACCACGCAGCCTCCCTTCCGGTATCCAAGGATGCCGGCCCCGCCTCTCGTGACGACAGCCTCCGACCGCGCGCGACGAAGCGGCACCGTTTTTCGTGCGGATCCGGCGCTTCCTTTCTCCGTTCCGCCCGCGGGCGCCGCCGGTGGCTCAAAGCCTGGCTCGCTCCCTGGTCCACCTTCCCGTAGCGCCGCAGCTCTCCATCGCCAGCCTTTCGTGCCCATCCTGCGCCCGGCACCCGCCACGCTGACGCGCCCTTCGGGAACGCAAGCAGAATTTTGGCTCCCCCGCTTCGCGGTCCCCCCAAAATTCAGCTTGCCGTTTGGCCGGTTCAGGCCGGGCGCAACGTGGGGGCACGAGGCAGCGAAAGCTGCGGACTTAACAACAGAAAGGATCAGACCATGAGCAACAAGCCAACTCTTTACGCCTACGCCGTCAAGGATCGCGGCCGGAACCGAACATCGATCTGGACAAAGATCGGCGCCGCCTGGCCGCACGAGAAGGGCAACGGCTTCACCATCGAGCTCGACGCGCTGCCGATCGACGGACGCATCGTGTTGACCGAGCCGAAGGCCGACGAGCCCGAGCAGCCGGCCGATGCTCCCGAAAGCGAAAGCGAAGTCGGACAAGGGGAGGACGCCTGATGAACCGCAGCGCCGACGCTGCCGGAACGAGGGCCGCGCAAGCGGCCCTCACCCCGGCCCAGGATACCGACTTCGAGCGCTACCTGCTCGTGGACGACACCGACGACTTCACGACCGAGATCCGCACCATCCTTCGCGAACGCAGCCCGCGCGGATTGGAGGTGCTCTCATGACCAAGAAACCTGCTACGCTCATCAGGCGGTACAGCCTGCTTCTCGCTGAAGTTCTCGCCACGCTTGACGAGCATCTCGACGGCGCCACGACCGTGGATGAGGCCGCAGACCTCATGCGCGCGGCGCTACGCCGCCACACTCCCCGCTCTTCGCGCGGAAGGGAGGCGCTCTCATAACCGGCATCGCCTTTGCCAAGCGCGCCATGCTCGGGGCGCTCAACGCCCGCGGCATCGCCAGCGTCACCATCGCGTATGAACGGCGAGGGCGACAGCGGCCAGGTCGGAGATATCCGTGCCTACGATGCAACGCAGCACCCGGTCGACATCGAACGGCCGGTCCGGCTTGCCTTGTATCGCGGCAAGCACCGGACTTGCGGGCTACAAGCATGCGGACATCGCGCCCTTGTTCGCGCATGCTCCGGCGAACTGCCGCTTGCCGGACGAATGGCGGCACGTGCGCCGGACACCGGAACCCTAACGCTTTCCCGTCACGCTTCCGCGCCTGCGCGCGCTGCTTCCGCTCCTTGCCTTGCC
>JBAPMW010000662.1:0-4886 GCA_049278815.1 Hyphomicrobiaceae bacterium | reverse complement strand
GTAGGTTAACATGAAAGACCGGGTTGCTGGGCACGCGCGGGAAGGCGCCGGCGACCTGGATCTTTCGCCAGCCTATAGCACGTTCGGCTGAGGCCGCGTCAGCGGGTGGCAGCGCTGGCGGGCAGGTAGCCGTAGCGTTTCAGCGCCCTGATCCAGCGCGGCGCGTTGCGGCGGACGCTGAGGGCCTCGTAGTCGACGGTGGCGTCGCGGTAGGGCTGGTTGCGCATGAGCATGGCCCAGATGATGCGCAGCATCTTGTGGGCGCAGGCCATGATGGCGCGCTTGAAGCCCTTCGTGATCGCCAGGGCCTTGTGCTTGATCTTGAACATCGACTGGGTCTTCCTGGCAGCCTGCGCGAACTCGCACAGGAGGCGACGCACGTAGGTGTTGCCCTTGCGTTGGCGCTCGCGCTTGCGTTTGCCCGCGCTCCTGTTGTTGCCCGGGCACATGCCCGTCCACGACGCCAGGTGGCTCGGCTTCGCGAACACGGCCATGGTGGTGCCGATCTCGACCAGGAGCATCGCCGCCCCGATCAGGTCGATGCCGGGGACGGTCTGCAGGAGAGCGAGCGCGTTCTTCTCCTCGGGACTGTCGAGCCCGGCGACGAGGTGGGCATCGAAGTCGCGGATGCTCGCCTCCAGATAGTCGATGTGCCCGAGGATCGTCTGCATGACGAAGGCGTGCTCGACGGTGATGTCGCCCTCCAGAGCGGCGGCGATCTCCTCGCGCGGCGCCTTGAGCCGGCGGTCGGCGAGCCGCAGCGCCTCCTCGGGGCTGGCGCCGGCGATCAGGGCGGCGATCATGGCCCGCGCCGACTTGCCGTTGAGGTCGCTCACCACCACGCCGAGGCGGACGCCGGCGTCGGCCAGCACCTTGCCGAGCCGGTTCTTCTCGGCCGCCAGCATGCCGACGAGCTTCTGGCGCTGGCGCGAGACGAGGCGCAGCCGGCGCAGCTTCTCCGGCGGCACGAACGAGGGCTTCAAGAGCCCGGCGCGCGCCAGCATCGCCAGCCACTCGGCGTCGCAGACGTCGGTCTTGTGCCCCGGCACGTTCTTGACGTGATGGGCGTTGACAACCATGCACATGAGCCCGGCCCGCTCCAGCCACGCGTGCGGGCTCTTCCAGTAGATGCCGGTGCTCTCCATCACCACCACGTCGGGCTCGATGGCGAGGCACCAGTCCTTCAAGGCGCGCAGGCCGCGCTTGAAAGTCTCGAAGGTGCGCCGCTCGACGCGCACGCCGTTCTCGTCCTCGACGATCGCGCACGCGGTGATCTGGGCCTGGTGCACGTCGAGCCCGATCACCCGTCTATGAAGTGAGATGAACTCCATTCCATCACCTCTCCTGTTGCGATAGCTTCAACAGTGGGAGGCGGCGGAGACCGGACCCAATAAAGCCTCTCGGCAGCGAGCTGCCGGGGTCTGTTTAACATTCGTTCTCGCGGGTCACAGCGCGGGGTGCGATACCAGTCCGGCCGATCACGTTGGGTCGTGGGGTTGGTGCCACCATCCTATGTAACGACCTTGCTTCGCCGCCTCCCGCGCCGACGCTAGGTCTTTCATGCGGCGGGGTGACGGCGGCCGACATGACCGTTGGGTCGAGCGGTAGCGAAGACCCAACACCGTTTGGTTGGGTCTGCGCTTCGCTTGACCCAACGTACGGCCTACGACCTACGGCCTTGCGACCTCCGTCGACAGTGTAAGCAGGAAGGCCACCAGATCGGCCTTCTCCTGCGCGCTCAGGCGGAGGTCGCGGCTGATATGGGGCGCGAGCCCAGGTCTGGAGACAAACCCGCCGGCGTAGTGGGCGACCACGGCCGTCAGCGTCGGCAGCGAGCCGTCGTGCATGTAGGGGGCGGTGTGCGCCAGCTCCCGCAGGCTCGGCGTCTTGAAAGCCCCGAGCCCCGGCGTGCCGCCCGCCACGGCGCCGCGACCGGGGTCGTCGCCCGGCAGACCGATGTCGTGGAAGCGGTCGTCGGTGAAGCGCCAGCCGACGTGACAGAGCACGCAGCCGGCCTTGCCGGTGAACAGGCGGAAGCCCCGGATCTCGGCCGCGCTCAGGGCCGCAGCGTCGCCGGCGATCCAGGCATCGAACCGCGTCGGCGGCGAGATGAGGGACCGCACGTAGACCGCCAGCGCTTTCGCGACCGTATCCCGCGAGACCGCCGGCTCCGATCCGAAGGCCTTCCGGAACTGGCCGACGAGATCGGTATCTGCCGCCAGCCGCGCGACAACCGTTGGCCAATGTCCGGCCATCTCGTCCGCGGCCTCGATTGGCATTTGCACCTGCGCCTCCAGCGATGGCGCGCGGCCGTCCCAGAAGTATTGCAAGCTCCAGGCGAGGTTCCACAGCGACGGCGTGTTGCGCCGCAAGGGCGCGCCCGACAGCCCCAGCGCGCGCGGGCGCGCGTCGGTGAAGGCCAGCTCCGGCAGGTGGCAGCTGGCGCAGGTGCGATTGCCGCCGCCTGACAGGCGCGGATCGGCGAACAGCCTGGCCCCAAGGGCAATCCTGGCGACCGTCGAGGGGTTGTCTGCGGGCGCCGGCGACGGCGTCGCCGGTCGGCGGAACAGGGCACGCCACGGCTCTGCGGCGTCCTCAGCGCCAACCTCCAGGCGCGGTGTGGCGCAGACCAGCAAGACCAGGATGAGGCCGAGCGCAACGTTGCGCGATCTGCTGCGGTTGCCGATCAAGCAGGCCCTCACCTTCGGTCGGTGGCTTCGTCGGGAAAGCCGAGCCTGAGCAGCCCGACTTGCGCCACGCTCAGCAGATCAGCGCGGACTCGGCCGTTGTCGAGCGAATACCTGAAAACTCTGGCGCGATCGTGATGGCGGGCCTACAGTGAAATTGTCCATGAGGGATGGAGGAAGGGGGCTCTTAGCAGGAGAGATCCCATGCCCATCTACATCTCGCGAGGCAAATTCACAGCAGACGCCGTCAAGGGCATGCTGGCCAAACCGGAAAACCGGGAAGAGGCTGTTGCCAACCTCTTCAAGAGCGTCGGCGGCAGGCTCATCGGCTGGTACCTGACCTTCGGCCACCATGACTGGCTGGTCATTGGCGAGTTTCCTGACCCGAAGGCAGCGGCATCTGCCGTGTTGGCCGCTGCGGCTGGCGGCAGCCTGTCCGACATCGAGACTACGGTGGCGATGACGGCCCAGGAAGCTGCGGCCACCTTTGAAGCCGCCGGGAAAGTGGCGCAAAGCTTCAGAAGCGCTGGTCACGCCTGAAGGCGCTTCTCGGCCGACCGGCGTTCTCCAGGTAGCGTCGTCACGCGAGCCAGCACCTCGCCGATGAGCGAACGTGCACGTTCATAGATGCCGGGGGCTTCGCTCTCGCGTGGGCCGCCGATGCCCAGCGTCATGTCGGGACCGAAACGCTTCTCTTGAGCCTGGAGCCATGCGACGGCGCGTTCCACCGCCTTGGCGTCTGCCGCGTCGATGACGAGCTCGGGTTTGCCATGCTGGCGGGCCCATTCGCTGGCCCGTCTCGTCCCAATGGAGGCGGCAAACCCATTGCTGTCGGTAACGATGAGTGTCGCGTTGCTGTCGCGCACGTTCCATTCCGTGCGCTGCAGCGGATGCGCGTCGGGTGTTTCCCGAAGGCGCGGATATTTCGCGAGAACCCCGGGCGGCGTTGGGGCGTCCTCGGCCCATCCGCCCTTGGGGCACCAGCCGCCCCAGTCGATACCGCGCTCGATCGCCACATCGAGCGCGGCGCGATCGACCCCGGTCTGGCCGCCGCTGATGATCTTGAGCCGGTCCATGGTTGTTGGCGTCCTCATGGAGCCTACGGGCAGACCCGCAGGGTCTGACCCCATCAAAACTGATACCGCCTCAGCCCGCCATCCACCGGAATGACGGTACCGGTGATGTACCCCGCCAGCGGCGAGACCAGGAAGCACACGAGGTTGGCGATGTCCTCGGGCTCGCCGTAACGGCCGGCGGGGATCTCGTTCTCCGCCTGCCATTGCCGGTACTCGGGGGTGTAGTTGCGCCGGATCTGCTCGGAGTGGATGCGGCCGGGCGGGATGCAGTTGACGGTGATGCCGTGCCGGCCGACCTCGCGCGAGAGGCCCTTGGCCCAGGCGTGCACCGCAGCCTTGGCGCAGAACGCGCCGTTGATGCCTTCGGGCTCCGACTTGCCGGTGATATTGACGATGCGGCCCCACTTGCGGGCGATCATCTGGTCGATGAGCCGGTGCGCCAGCTGACGCTGGCGCGTGAAGTTGAGGGTGAGCGCCTCTTCCCACTGCGCCTCGCCGGAATCCATCTTGAACGGCCGGCTGCCACCGGCGTTGTTGACGAGGATGTCCACCATCCCGAGCCCCTTGAGCGCCGTCGCCGCAATCCGCTCCGGCGCCCCGTCGGCCAGCAGATCCTCCACCACCAGAATCGGCCGCACCCCGCCCGCGGCGGCAATCTCGCCTGCCAGCGTCTCCAGCAAGTCGCCGCGCCGGGCCGCCACCGCAACCCGCACGCCCTCGCGCGCCAGCGCCAGGGCGATGCCGCGCCCGATGCCGACGCTCGCCCCGGTGACGAGCGCGGCCTTGTTCTTTAGCTGCAAATCCATTGTCGCCTCTCCAGCGATCGCCTCTGCCGCAAGCAGGACCGTCGGGAGCTAAGCACACCCTCACCACGGACGTCATCCCCGCGAAGGCGCCAGGTCACCTATCCGCAAGCGATCGCACGTTGCGGGCTGCGGACGCACCCTTGATGCGAGGTGCACTGGGTTCCCGCCTTCGCGGGAATGACGCTGGCGGGGCGGAAGGGGTCAGACCCTGCGGGTCTGACCCCAGGGCACACCCTGACGAGATCCTCGCGTGGGAGTCCACTGGGGTCACCGCGCGTGAGGGCTTACCCATGGGGTCAGACCCGCAGGGTCTGACC
>JBAPMW010000661.1:0-1668 GCA_049278815.1 Hyphomicrobiaceae bacterium | reverse complement strand
GGACGGCTTTCTCGGCTTCGAGTACTCTCCCGAGACCCCCGAGGGGTTCAGCCTGTCCGTCTCCTACTGGCGCGACGACGAGTCGATCCGCCGCTGGAAGCAGAACGCCGAGCACCTGATCGCCCAGAAGCTCGGCAAGGAGAAGTGGTACCCCGCCTATGCCATCAAGGTCGCCCGCGTCGATCGGGCGTACTCGCAGGGGGTGTGAGCAGGCACGGGCGGGCTGGCCGGGCTAGGCAGGCTCCTTTCGCTGGCCCAACGCAAGCATGGCAAAATCTGTTATACGCCGGAACCTACGGACGCAGACCGGAGCAAGTGCGCCAAGAGCAGACTATGCAGCGCAGCAATCTCATCAGCACGGGCCAGTAGCCTTGCTGGAAGGAGCCCTATGTGCTCCGGACGCTATTAGGCCAGTCGTAACTGCAGGTCTGATCGATGAACGTCTGGGCCGTTGGCGGCAGCGCGCGGCCTGTGACGGAGACCACCGACACCGTGCGCACGACCTCCGGGTTTGCCACGAGACGATGGCGGATACCGGGATGGATGGCTGAGTATTCCGGCAGGAAGCAGATTCCCATACCGGCTGCCACCATAGTCATGATCCAGTCTTCCCGCTCGCTTCGAAAACCCCGCTCGAAGCCGACCCCGAACTCGCCGCAGAGCTCGATCAGATAGTCACGGTATTCACAGTTTACGCGTGACAGGTAGGTCTGGTCGCGAACATCGGTCACATGCAGTGTATTCCGCTGCTCGAAAGGGTGTCCGGCGGGAAACGCCAGTCCGAACCGCTCGCGGTAAACCGGCACGACTTTTAGGCGCAGATCGAACGCGCTCGGCTGGGCCATTAATGCCACGTCGAGCGAACCGTTAAGCAACAGCTCGCTCAAGCGCGCGGGCACGTTCTCGACCACCGTCACCTCCACGCCGGGGTGGCGCTCGCGAAACGCGTTCAGAAACGCCACGAACAGCACCGGCCCGATCGTGCACATCACCCCAAGGGTCAGTGGCGCAGCCTCAAGCTTCAGGAAGCTGCGCGCGACGGTGCGGGCATGGTCCCTGCGCTCCAGAACATCCTTCAGATGAGGGCGCATCAGGCGCCCAAACTCGGTCAGCTCCACATGTCCCTTGTCACGGCAGAACAACTGGCCGCCCAGCTCCGCTTCGAGCTTCTGGACGGCGCGGGTGAGAGCCGGTTGGGTCACATGACAGCGCTCGGCCGCGCGATGAAAGTTGAGCGTCTCGCAGACCGCCAGAAAGTACCTGATCTCGGTCATTCCCACGGTGTGCCGCTCCTGATGTCGCCAAGGCATCGGGGCGATCATTAAAAGGCATTTCCGAAGCGATTGCGAGGGCTTCACTATCCGGGCGTCTTCGCCCCGGCGCGTTCGCTATCGGTGCTACCATTCTCCATCGGCCTCACAATGAAGGAGGAAACGTCATGCTCGACGCAAGCAAAATCGCAGATCTGAAGGGCAGGTTGCGAGGCCAGCTCATCGAGGCGACGGATCCAGCCTACGAGGAAGCGCGCGCCGTCTACAATGGCATGATCGACAAGCGACCGCTCGCGATCGCCCGCTGCGTGGACGTCGCCGATGTGATCACTGCGGTCAATTTCGGACGTGACAACGGCCTCCCCATCGCCATCCGGGGCGGCGGCCACAACGGACC
>JBAPMW010000660.1:0-6707 GCA_049278815.1 Hyphomicrobiaceae bacterium | reverse complement strand
TAGTCGCACCGGCGCGGGCCGCGGTAGCAGGACGGGCCGTCGTCGTCATCATAGTAGCGCGGCGCGCCATAAGCCCCGGCGATGCCGAGACCGAGGAGAGTGCCGATAAAAATGCCGGTGCCAATGCCGCGGCCGCGCCGCGCCTCCGCATCTTGCGCCGTCGCCGCAAAGATGCCGGCCACGAGCGCCAGCGCCGCAGCACTCTGCATGATTTTCTTTTTCATGGCTTCCTCTCCAGTGCCCGCTGCCGAGCGGGCGGATCATGGCGGCCGCGGAGCGGCCGAGTCGGGCTTGGGTTGGTTAGCTCAAGCACAACGCTGACGTGGAGCGACTCCCGTCGCCAAACCTTAGGTCGTACAGCACATGAATATGGCGTGAACGGGACGTCGGAAGCCCGTGCAAACGCCGGAGAAAAGCTCGGGCCGCTCAGCGACAGCAGCGGGGCACGCTCCGCCCCCAAAGCGGATATCCCCACGACGGGTAATAGCGGTACTTAGGCCCGTAATAGGTATAACGATGGCGATAGCGCATATGCTTCCGCGGCACCCAGTAGTTGGAGCCGTAGTAGGGGTAGTAGCCGGGCTGCCGGTAATACCAGGAGCGCGGGTCGTAACGGTAGACGCC
The DNA here is from genome assembly GCA_049278815.1 of Hyphomicrobiaceae bacterium. Classification (GTDB taxonomy): domain Bacteria; phylum Pseudomonadota; class Alphaproteobacteria; order Rhizobiales; family Hyphomicrobiaceae; genus AWTP1-13. Next base: position 6,083 of record JBAPMW010000660.1, on the reverse strand, counting down.
GCGTTTTTTGCCGAGGGGGGAATACAGGCCGTACCCGTCGGGGTTCTCGTCGTCGCCGGCCACGGCGGGGCCGCCCGCCAGCATGACCGCTGCGACAAGGCCGGCAGCCAACGCGGCACGCACGTGGTCACGCATGAAAGTCCCCTCCGCTGTTTGCAGCCCCTGCCCCTCAGCAAAGCCTGGTTCGGCTAACAAGCAATTAAAACCAGTCATGCGTTGCAGCCTCAAGGCGTTACGCTCGCCAATGCCTTGGTTCGCCGTTTCTTTCCTTGGTGTGGCGCGGGGGCCACAAAGGCACGATGGGAGACCATCCGCCGGCGCATCGCCGCAGGCTCGTCATCACGCCGCAACAGGAGAAGCCACAGATGGCGGCGCGGCGCGCAGTGCCGACATGACTCGCCTCCCGGCCACTACGGCTGCTAGCGCTGCGGCTTGCTGGCCGACTGCTCCGGCACGTCGAGGGGGTTTCGCGGCAACCGCTGTTTTTCGCGCCAGCGCAGGAAGCCGTGCCGCTCCTCTGTCGTGAGATGAAGTGCAATTGCGCTTTGCAGATCGAATGACGCCACGCGATAGCGTTCGTCCGCCTTGACCAATTGTGCCCACGCCGCAAGGAGGCGCGCCCGATCAAAGGGGTCGGCCACCAGCGCCTTGTTAGCGTCCGCGCGCGCCGCAAGCAGCGCGCGACGCAGGGGCCATGCTTTCTCCCGCTCAGCTTTGACGCTTTGCTCCAGCTCCTGGATGCGCTCGGGCGGCAGTGTCGCGGCATAGCCGGTGATATTCGCCACCACGCGCCGTCCCCATGCCTCGGGCGCCCCGAAGTCGCTGCGCCAGAGCAGCGAGCCGGCCGCCCCGATAACGATCAGGTTGAGCGCAAGCGAGCCGACGAGAACCGGCATCAGCCAGCGCGGAGCGCGCGAATCGCGGATGCCAGTCGCCATCGCCATCATTGCATGTCCTCGTCGTAAAGGGCGATCTTCACCAGGCTGTCACGACCGGGCCCAAGCCCCGCCATGTCGGCGAGTGCCGGCAGCACCTGGGGCGGCAGGCTGGCGTTGCCGATCAGAACGCCAACAACCAGCGAGGCAGCCAGAACCCCGGCGGCGCCCATTTGCCGGCTGAACAGCCGCAGCCGGCCGCGGCCGTGACCGACAGCCGGTGCCGGCAGCGGGGCAGCCTCGCCGGGAGACGCCTCCTCCCCGACCCGCTGCGCGCCCGGCAGCCGCACAATGCGCGGAGAGCGTTGGGCAGCGGCCACGATCCGCAATGCCAGGGCCGCCTCGGCCTGAACCGGAAGGCCGGGCACCGGCGCGCGGTCCAGAACGCGGTCGAATGCCACCGCCTCGGCCAGGAGTCGGCGCGCTGCCGGATCGCTGGCGACCAGCAACGCAGCGGATGCGCGCCCCTCCGCCGGCCAGCGCGTGCGCTCGGCACCGTACACCTCAAGCAGCCGCTCGAGCTCGGCGATCGTCATGCTCTTGTTGCTCATGCTCGTCGTTCCGGCACCTGTCCTGAAGCCCACCCCATCCTCTGACGCCCGTCCGCCTTTCGGTCAGTCCGCCTCCGGCAACAGGCCCCGCCATTCCTCCTTCAGCTCGGCTTTGAGCGTCCGACGCGCCCGCGCCAGCAGCGACTCCACCGCTTCGTCCGATATGCCCATCATATTGCCGACCTCGATCTGGCTCATGCCCTCGTAATGGAACAGCGTGAGCGCCAACCTCTGTCTTTCCGGCAGCGCTTTCAGCGCTGCGTCAACCCGCCTTCCCAAGTCCCGTTCCGCCAACTCCGTCACCTGGCTCGCCGGCTCGCTCTCCTCCGGCAGGGCGTCGCCCAGGCTGGTGTTGCGCTGTGCCCGCACCCTGTCGATGCACAGGTTCGAGGCCACCCGCCGCAACCACGGACGCACCCCACCTTCGCCCAGCTCCAGCCCCGCCGCGTTGCGCCACAGCCGTAGCAGTGCCTCCTGCGCCACATCCTCGGCCTCGGCGTCGTCACGCAGCATGCGCCTGGCGATGCCCAGCACCATGGGCAGGTGCCGGTCGACAAGCGTACGGAAGGCCTCCGCCTCCCCCGCCGCGACGCGAGCAACCAGTGCGCCTTCATCCTCGCCCTGGCCGGAGCCCGCCTTTACGGCCGGGTCGGCCCCGAATTTGCGTGCAAGCACCTGATCTCGCCTCGCCGCGAACAGCTGTTGGCCCATGCTAGGGCTAGAGCATACGGCAAGATAAGGCTGCTTTTCCTCCTCAACGATAGAGGGAGCGGGTTCCCGTCGCTTGCCGGACTACGCCACGATCTCATTGAAAAGTGCCGCAACTTGGGCCTGCCGGGCCGCCAGGTCCGCCTCCAGGCGGGAGAAATCGGGCGCCTCGCCCGCCCGTACCAGCAGCGCCTTGAGGCCGTCGGCGGCCTTCCCGGCGGCAAACCGCCCGTCGAGGCAAAGGCGCAACACCTGGGTAAGGTTACCGAACAGACGCGCCGCCGGCAACAGCACATCCGCAGCCTGGGGCGAGAGCAGGCCCGCCCGCTGAAGATTGACCAACGCATCGGCGGTATTGGCACTCAGCACCTCCGGATGCGCATGGGCGTGCACGAGTTGCAGGTGCTGGGCGATGAACTCCAGGTCGACCAGGCCGCCCCGCACCTGCTTGAGCTCCCAGATATCGCCGGTGCCTTTCTCCTTCTCGATCAGGGCCCGCATCTCGCGCACGTCGGCCACCGTCCTTGCAGCGTCGCGCTGGCGCGTAAGCGCGCCGCGGATGGCTGCCTCCACGGCGGCGCGCAGGGCGGGCGGGCCGCTGACGACGCGGGCGCGCGTCAGGGCAAGGTGCTCCCAGGTCCACGCCTCGCTCTGCTGATAGCCGATGAAGCTTGAGAGCTGGGTGGCAAGCGGACCCTTCTGCCCGGAGGGCCGCAGCCGCATGTCGACATCGTAGAGGTTGCCCTCGGCCGTGGGCACCGTCAGCGCGCTCAGCAGGCGCTGGGTGAGGCGCGTGTAGTATTGGGTGGGCGGCAAGGGCCTGAGCCCGTCCGACATGGTGGCGCTGGCATCGAAGTCGTAGACGACGATGAGGTCGAGGTCGGAGGCGGCGGTCATCTCCCGGCCGCCAAGCTTGCCCATGGCCACCGCGACCATCGCTCCGCCCGGCACGCGGCCGTGGGTCTTGGCCACCTCGCGCTCCACCTCGGCCTGGATGGCACCGATCATGCTTTCGGCCAGCAGCGCATAGGCGCCGCCTGCCTGCTCTGCGCCGATGGAGCCCGTCAGCACGCGCACGCCGATGAGGAACGCCTGCTCGTGGACGATCCGGCGGGCGCGGTCCAGCACGTCCTGGAAATCGGCGGCCCCGTCGAGGTCGGCGGCGATGATCTGCCAGAGGTCGGCCTCGCTCGGGACGGCGCCGAAGAAGCCGGGCGTCAGCACTGCATCGAGCACCCGGCGGCGCTGGCTGAGAATGCGGGCGAGCCGCGGCGCGGTGCCCATGATGGCCGCGATCAGCTCCAGCAGCGCGGGCTGCTGCTTGAGGAGCGAGAAGAGCTGCACGCCGGAGGGCAGCTCGGCGAGGAAGTGGTCGAAGCCGACGAAGGCGAGATCGGGGTTGGCGGTGCGCGCCAGCGCCTCGATGAGGAGTGGCTGCACCTCCGTCAGCAGCTCGCGGGCGCGCGGCGCCCGTACCGCCGGATAGCGACCATGATGCCACGCGCGCACCCCGGCGATCACCTCGGCTGGCCGGGAGTAGCCGATGGCGGCAAGAGCCGCCAGCGTGCCCGGATCGTCCTCCTCGCCGGCGAACACCATGTTGGCGCCGCCGCGACTGAGCGAGGGGCTGTGCTCGAAGAGCCGCGCGTAATGCGCCTGCACGCGCTCCAGCTCGGCCGTCAGGCGGGCCGCAAACGCCGGCGTGTCGGCAAAGCCGCAGAAGCGGGCGATGCCGGCGAGCCGATCCAGGTCGTCCGGCAGCCGCTGCGTCTGCTCGTCGGCGGCCATCTGCAACCTGTGCTCGACCGTGCGCAGGAAGCGATAGGCCTCGCCGAGGTCGTTCCTGACCACCGGCTTGATCCAACCCGCATCCGTCAGCCGCTCCAGCGCGACCAGCGTCTCCGACGCGCGCAAGGCGGGCTGGCGGCCGCCGGCGATCAACTGCTGGGTCTGCACGAAGAACTCGACCTCGCGGATGCCGCCGCGGCCCACCTTGATATCGTGCCCCGCCACCGCGATCTGCCCGAAGCCGCGCACGGCGTGGATCTGCCGCTTCATGGCGTGGATGTCGGCGATGGCCGCAAAATCGAGGTACTTGCGCCAGATGAATGGCGCGAGGCTCTGGAGCAGGCCCTGCCCCGCCGCGATATCGCCGGCGACGGGGCGCGCCTTGATCATGGCGGCGCGCTCCCAGTTCTGGCCGACGGACTCGTAGTAGTTGAGCGCCGCGTCGGTGGAGATGGCGAGGGGGGTGGAGCCGGGGTCGGGGCGCAGGCGCAGGTCGGTGCGGAACACGTAGCCGTGCTCGGTGCGCTCCTGCAAGAGGCGCACGAGGTCGCGCGTCAGCCGCACCAGGAACGGCTGCACCTCCAGGCCGGGACGGACGCACACGCGCGCCGGGTCGTAGAGGACGATGAGGTCGATATCGGAGGAGTAGTTGAGCTCAAAGGCACCGTGCTTGCCCATGGCGAGCACGATGTAGCCCGTGGGCTCCGATGCGAGCCAATCGCCCTTGGCTTGGGCCTGCCGGAACAGGAAGCGTACGGCCGCGGAGACCGCCACATCGGCCGCCTCCGAGAGGCGGCGGGCGGCGATCATCACAGGCCACACGCCGCCTATGTCGCTCAGCGCGGTGAGCAGCGCCACCTCCGCCTTGAAGCGACGTAGCACGCGCATGACCTCCGCGGTGGACGGGGCGGCGTCGACGGCGGCCCCCATCTGTGTGAGCAGGTCCGCAAAGTGCCGCTCGGGGTTGCCCGCAAGGACGCGCTGCAGGCTCTCCGGATCGCGCTCGATCAGAGCGGTGAGGTATGGCGACGCGCCAAAGATGCCGGCCAGCAGATCGCGCACGTGGGGCTTTCCGATCAGCTCGCCAAGCTCGGCGAGGCCGATCTCCGCCCCGCAACGCTGCGTCAGGTCGGCAAGCGCGCGCCCGGCACGACCGGCATCGTGAATGACCGGCGCTGCGGAAAGGCGCGCGTGGAGCGGCCTCGGATCTGGGTGAGTCGCAACATCGCTTGGCATGCCCCCATATACGATGGGAGCGGGCGCGGGAGAATGGTGTCAACCCGGGTGAGAACGTCCGCTAGGCCTGACTGGCAGGTGCGCCAACTTGCCTGATCAACGCAGCCCCAAGATGGTTCTCAACGATTTTGACGGCGCCGGTGTTGCTGAGCGTGTGCATGAAGCAGTGATGGACGGTCAGCACCAGATCCTGGAGCTCGTCATCCGCCTCCAGGCGCTCAATGCTTAAGCCCAGATCAATGCAGTCCTGCATATGAATGTGCCTATTGTGTGCTTTGTTGCGCGAATAGTCAGATAACCTCTCGACGATCCTGCTCGCTTTGGCATCTGCTTCAGCGTCCCCGGCCAGCATGTTTCCTCTGAGCTGCTTGCCAACGAAGTCCTTTGACCAATCGACGGCCTGCTGACATTGGCCAACGAACGTCGGGCTGTATTTGCCAAGGATGAATTGCCAGATATGCAGTCTGCTGGGATCGGCAACGATCTCGCTGTGAGCAGTCCTCACCTCGTCAAGAACGCCCTGCGCCGGAAACCCGTTCACTTGAGGATCAATCGGGCCAAGATTGGAATGTGTTCCCATCACGATCGATTTGCAGGAACATGCAAGCATAGTGCCAGCCGACATCGCGATCTGAGGTACAATCGCCCGAATATCGTTGGCAAACATTTGATGCAAGTAGTCGACCAACGATTCTGCAGCGGCGACACTCCCACCCGGCGTATGCAGGAAGAGGTCAAGCCCTTTGGTTCGATCCAACTGGTGGATCGTCATCATGAATGCATTCTTATCGTCGTCGGAGAGGTCAGTTCCGAAGACCTGCGGCTTCGTTAGAAAAGATGAGTAATAACAAATAACATTCCGACT
>JBAPMW010000659.1:0-8439 GCA_049278815.1 Hyphomicrobiaceae bacterium | reverse complement strand
CGCGACCTGCGCATAGTTGGCGACGGCGTGGGTGCTGCCGGCGTCGCCGCGGGTCTTCATGACAAACAGGATGTTCACGACGCCGCTCCGGGTCGCCCGGAGCCTCGATCAGCGCCACGGGCGAGCGCATCGAGCTCGCGCAGCCGCTGCGCGACGGAGTGATGGCGGGCAAGGTGACCACGGGTTTTCAACACCGCGTCCCAGTAGGCCTGCGGGCTCTCCATGGCGTCCGCCAGGTGGGCCGCAAGGTCGTCGCCGGGCACCAGCTTGAGTGCCGCCTTGCCGTAGATGGCCGCGACAAAATCGTGCGGCAGCATCAGCACCGGCAGCGAGTCCGCATGGAAGGTCTCGAACGTCCGCACGGTGACGAGCCCGAGGTGCCGGAACAGGGGCCGGTGAAAAACCGGCGCAAACCGGGCCTTGCCGAGGAGCCGTGTGACCTCGTCGAAACGCACGCCCTGGTGCACCTCCACGTCGAGCCTCGCGAGCAGGGCCGGGTCCGTCTCAATACCCTTGAGCCCTTTCTCGACGGCGAAATCCGGCCGCTTCTCCCAGTCCCACCCAATGAGGCAGGCGCGTCCGATCCTGGCGCGAGCCGGCTCGTAGTCTTCCAGGAACTTTTTGATCTGGTCCCATCTCTGCCAGTTGCTTCCGATGTACATCGCGCCGTAGGGCTTCTCGGATTTGCCGGCAGCGCGCCACGCCGCCGCCGCCTCGCGGGAGCTCTCGTAGGGCCGGGCGACCGAGGTCGGGTCGTAGCCGTGAAACAGGAACGATTGGACGTCGGAGCGGAGCGGAGCGAGCGTGGGCTGGAGGACCGTCTCCGAGAACGCCTGCATGGCGTCCACCCATTCCCATCCCTGGTGCTCGTCAAGCTTCTCGAGATGGTTGAAGTCGTGCTCCACCCTGATGGTGTCGTTGAAGCGGCCCCAGAGATCCACAACCATGCGCTTCTCGCGGGGAATGCCGTCGAGCAAATGGGCAAGACCCGGCATCTCGGGGAGATCCCAGGCCACCTGGAGGACGAGCAGGGCGATGTCGACTCCGTTGAGATCCCGGGTGCATGGCAGCGACGGCAGTTGCGGGATCGGGTCGCCGTAGACCGCGACCTCGTGCCCCAGCCTCCGTCCAGTCTGCGCCCACTTCTGGATTGTGGACACGCTGCGCGTCCACGGATTCACCGAGGTCACGAGCAGGATCTTCATTGCGCAGTGCTCCCACCTGGCCGCCGCACCGGCGGCGAGATCTTCCCCCAGCCCGACGCATCGGCTTGGCCCGGCCGGCGACGGTGCGCGCAGCTCCCGACAGGTCCCCCGATGCAACAGGTAGAGCGGCTCCTAAACGCGCTAAATCGCCGTTTCCGTCGAATGCCCCGTCGCCGCTCGGTCTGCCCTCGCCCGGCTTTCCGGTCGAAGGCCATGAGGTCGGTGGAGAAGCGCGCGTTCTGCATCTCCCGCGGCAGATGCCAGCCGTCAACCACCTCCGGTTGCGACGGGTCGAAGAAGGCGATGCAGTGGCTAAGCTCGGCGCCGACGCGGGTCACGAGCGGCATCCTCATCGCGCGGCGCTCCCCGGGGAGCGGGCCGCCGCTGACTTGGCGGCGAAGTCCTCCCGTGCCCAACGCAAGGTCTCAGCCAAACCCCTTCCGAACGGCGTGCACGGCTCCCAGCCCATCAGCGCCTTGGCCTTGCTCACGTCGGCCTGCACCGAGCGCTGCTCGCCGGGCCGCGGGGGGGCGCGCACGATCTTGGAGGCATCGGGGGCGCCGTCCACCGCGCGGACTGCGTGCTCGGCCAGCTGATTGATGGACAGCGAGCGCCCGCTGCCGAGGTTGATGACGTGCCCGGCAGTTGCAGGCGTGTTGAGCGCCCGCACCCAGCCATCGACGATGTCGCCGATGTAGACGAAGTCGCGGGTCTGCTCGCCGTCGCCGAAGATGGTGATGGGCTCGCCGCGCATGCGGTTGCCCAGGAAGATGCCGAGCACGCCCTGATAGGGATTGTCCAGGGCCTGCCCCGGTCCATAGACGCTGTACATGCGCAGCGAGGTGACCTTGAAGTCGAAGTCCAGGTCGGGCCGCTCGGCGGTGGCGTGGACGTAGCGCTCGCCCGCGAGCTTGGTGATGCCGTAGTAGGAATCCGGCCAGCATCGCTCGGTCTCGGGTGTCGGCACCGCCCCGCCGTTGCCGTAGATGGTCATGGAGCTCGCATAGAGGAGCCGCGGCACCTTGTACTTCACGCAGAGCCGCAGCACGTTGAGCGTGCCTTCGACATTGGTGCGCAGGTCGAGCGTGGGATTTGTGAACGAGCGGATGATGGAGACCTGCCCGGCGATGTGGCAGACAGCGTCCACCCCGTCGACAAAGGCGGGCTCGACCTCCTCGATCCTGGCCACATCGCCAAAGTGGAATGCCACCTCCGGCTGCAGGCTTTCCCGCCTGCCGTTGAACTCGTTGTCCACCACCGAGACGGCGTGCCCCTCGCTAAGCAGCCGGCGGCAGAGATGGGTGCCGATAAACCCCGCTCCGCCGGTGACCAAGACCCTCATTGCGCGCTCCATCTTGTGCCGGCGTGTCTGGGGGACATTGGCGGCATGCAGGTCATCCGCAAGAGGTTGCCCAAGCCCGCGACGGCTCTCCCCACTGCCACACCGGGGACTGCCTGTCCATGTACACGCGAGACATCGCTGCCCTCCGTTGAATGCCGCATGAACGGCGCCACCATGCGGCATTTCGTGTCAACGTATCGGCATCCGTGCCCGGTGCCTCGCTATCGCCGTGCGTACGATAATGGGACCGCCGAAGCACCGATCTCGCAGGCCCGTTGAGGGCGACAATCAGGAACCGTCGTTTGCCGCTTCCCACGGCTGCCGAGTTCCGAACCTCGAAATTTCGTGTCGACAGGCGGATCAAGAGATCACTTGAAGCTGTGTCGACTCCCCGTCGTATGGGCTCATGGGTCAGTTAGGTAGATTCCGAGTCTGGGCGCTCCGCACTCCTCCGCCCTAGTGGTTCAGGAACTTGAATTTGACGGCGACGTTGTGGGTCGGCTGGCTTGAGCAGGCTCCGCTTTGCCGGCACCTTGTCAACGGAGGCTGCATCGGCATCAATCGGTGGTTGTACCAGTCGGGGCAGACGGAACGATTTTCTGCGAGGCGCGGCTCGGAGCGGGCATCTTGGCGCTGGCCGCCTCGAGCAACGCTCTGCCTCGGTCGTCAAGAACCTTTCACGCCGACGGCTGGCCGAGCAACGGAAACGGCCTTAGCTGTACGTTCATCGGCGGTTCATGGCTCCTCCAACATCCTTCGCCACGATGGTGGCAGCCATGATCGTGTAGTCGCAGCGGGTGAACCGGGCAATGCCGACTAAGCGGATACTGATTACTGGCGGTGCCGGCTTCGTGGGCTGCAACGCAGCCCGCTTCTTTCGTGCCCGCAACTGGGGTGTGACGGTCCTCGACAACCTGTCGAGACAGGGCACCGACAAGAACCTCGCATGGCTGCGCGACAACACCACGTTCGACTTCGAGCACGTCGACATCCGCGACCGCGCCAATGTGGACCGCGTGCTTTCCGACCAGAGCTACGATGCGGTGCTGCATCTGGCGGCACAGGTGGCGGTCACCACCTCGGTCGCCGATCCGAGCACAGACTTTGCCATCAATGCCATGGGCACGTTCCATGTGCTCGACGCGGTCCGGCGCTTCTCCCCCGAGGCGGTCTTCATCAACGCCTCGACCAACAAGGTCTACGGCAAGATCGCCGGCGCCGACTACGAGTTGTGCGGCGGCCGCTACGCCTATGTCAACCGCCCGTTCGGTATCGACGAGAGCGAGCCGCTGGATTTCCTTTCGCCCTACGGCTGCTCGAAGGGCGCCGCCGATCAGTACGCGCTCGACTTCGCTCGCATGTATCAGATCCCCGCCACCTCGTTCCGCCAGTCCTGCATCTACGGGCCGCGCCAGTTCGGCGTGGAGGACCAGGGCTGGGTGGCGTGGTTCGCCATCGCCTCGCTGCTCGGCCGCGACATCACCATCTACGGCGACGGCCGCCAGGTGCGCGACGTCCTGCACGTGGAGGACCTTGTGCGCGCCTACGAGGCGGCCATCCGCTCTCCGGACAAGGTCGCGGCCCAGGCCTTCAATATCGGCGGCGGCCCGAGCTCGCTCCTGTCGCTGCTCGACCTCGTCAAGATGTTGGAGGTGCGCCTGAAGCGGAGCATTCCATTCAATTGGGGCGACTGGCGCCCCGGCGACCAGCGCGTCTACATCAGCGACATCCGCAAGCTGGAGACGGTCCTGGGCTGGAGGCCCGAGATCGACGCCGAGACCGGCGTCGCGCACCTCATCGACTGGGTCATGCAGAACCGGACCGCCTTCTGATGCTGGGGGGATCGCAGAGTTGCGCGCTCGCGCGGGTCTGCGGGCTCCCGAGGCCGACCATCGCCGGATTGAGCCCCATCGCCTCGCTCGATCGCCATCCGCCCTGGGGGCCCCATGATTGACGGCAAGCGTATCCTTGTCACTGGAGGCGCCGGGTTCCTCGGCTCGCACCTTTGCGACCGGCTCATCGAGGACGGCCACGATGTCATCTGCGTCGACAACTTCTTCACCGGCCGCAAACGCAACATCGAGCACCTGATCGCCCATCCGCGCTTCGAGCTGATGCGTCACGACGTGACGATGCCGCTCTACGTCGAGGTGGACCAAGTCTACAACCTCGCGTGCCCGGCCTCGCCGGTGCACTACCAGCACGACCCGATCCAGACCACCAAGACCAGCGTGCTCGGCGCCTTCAACATGCTGGGGTTGGCCAAGCGCCTCAAATGCCGCATCTTCCAGGCCTCCACCTCCGAGGTCTACGGCGACCCGTCCGTGCACCCTCAGCCGGAGAGCTACTGGGGCAACGTCAACCCGGTCGGCCCGCGCGCCTGCTACGACGAGGGCAAGCGCTGCGCCGAGACGCTGTTCTTCGACTACCACCGCCAGCACGGCGTCGAGATCAAGGTCGCGCGCATCTTCAACACCTACGGCCCGCGCATGGACGCCAACGACGGCCGGGTGGTGTCGAACTTCATCGTCAGCGCGCTCAAAGGGCAGGAGATCACCGTCTACGGCGACGGCAGCCAGACCCGCTCGTTCTGCTACGTCGACGACCTGATCGAGGGCTTCGTGCGGCTGATGGAGAGCCCCGCCGATATGGTCGGGCCGACGAACCTCGGCAACCCCGGCGAGTTCACCATCACGGAGCTGGCCGAGATGGTGGTGGAGCTGACCGGCTCGAAGTCGAAGCTCGCCTTCCTGCCGCTGCCGCAGGACGATCCGAGGCAGCGCAAGCCCGATATCGCCGCCGCCCAGGAGCGCCTCAAGTGGCAGCCCGCAGTGGCGCTTCGCGAAGGGCTGCTCGACACCATCGCCTATTTCGACCGTCTGCTGTCGTCCGGCGCCGAGCCGGCCCTCAACGGTGCCCGCGCCCCGTCGAAGCCCCGCCGCATGCCGGCGGCGAACGGCGGCCTGCACGTTGCGGGCGCGCCGGAATAGGCGGTCGTTCAGCGCATGGAGATGCACAGGGCTTTTAACCGCTCGGCGATGCCGGGAAAGATGTCGCGCGGGCCGTAGTAGCGAGTGGGCTCGGTCGTCCTCAGCGCCTCTTGGAGGGCAGCTGCATGGACCTCGGATAGCTTCGCGAAGCGCTTGATGTGGGCATCCATGCCGGGCGACTGCGAGAGGTCCTGGATGGCCTTGTCCGCCTCCCCCTTGTGGCGCTCGAATGCGCGCTGGGCGGCGTCACTCAGGGTCAGCGCCTCCTCCCAGCCCTTCAGCCGGGCTCGGGCCAGGACGGCGAACCTGCGCATCCATTCGGAGACTTGATCCATCATCTCGATGTTGCGCATCGGCGCCAGTGCGGCGCCGATCTGTCAGCCCAGGGGCTGGGCGAGCAACTGCTGCCATTCGCGCAGAGCACCCTCGCCCGCCCGCATGTCGAAGGTTTGGGCAAAACCCGGATTGTCGATAGCCAGGGCGGTGAAGGCGTACCACATGTGGCCGTGCGCAATGAAGGTGTCTCGTACCTTCTTGCGCAGGCTCTCCTCATCCAGCCCTTGCGCCTGTCGGCAGGAGGCTTCCGTATTCGCCTCAATGATGCGAGTCACCTCCACGACGACGAACCGTCCGTACGCACTGTCGACCGCAGCGACAGGATCGGCCTTGGGGGCAATGCTCGACAACAAAGGCTCCTGCGCCGATGCCGGCAACGCGGTCGCCGCCAATCCGGCAAGCGCAAGGGCTGCGGCCTTGAAAAAACCTGCCATGGTGCTCCCCGAACGGGACGGAATGAAAGCTCGTCACATGGACTCGTGCTGAGGGAGCATATTCCCTCCGGGCCTTCGCTGATATGCTCTTCTCCCCGCGCTTCTCCAGCGCGGGGAGAAGGAGAACCGCCATGAACCTCACCGACACCGAGAAGGCCCTGCTCGACGGTCGCGAGGGCCGCGCCAAGGCGAAGGCCATGGAGCTGCTGGTGCGCTACGGCGAGGCGCTGGGGGCGGAGCGGCTGGTGGAGACCCGGAACGTCGCCGGCACCTGGGCCACCTCGCGCTTCATGATGGACTACGTGGCGCGCGGGATGGACGCGGTCTACTCCGAGTTCAACCTCGACAGCGACGAGGTGGTGGAGACGCCGCACGCGAACGTCTCCTCCTGCCAGCTGATTGCCGGCGTGGACCACCGCAACTGGCGCATCCAGGGCGTGCCGGAGGAGGCGGCCGACGCCCAGGCGCGCGCCGAGGCGTTCTTCGGCCGCCGCGGCATCCAGCAATTCGCCACCTGCACGCCCTACCAGGTCGGCAACGTGCCGGTGCGCGGCGAGCACTGCGCGTGGATGGAATCCTCCGCCGTCGTCTACTGCAACGCCGTCCTCGGCGCCCGCACCAACACCGAGGGGCGCGAGAGCACCGGCGCCGCCAGCATCACGGGGCGGATCCCCTATTGGGGCTACCACATGCCGGAGCGCCGGTTCGCCACCCGCGAGGCGGAGGTGGAGCTGCCGGTTGACGACATGATGGACTGGGGGCTGTTGGGCTACCACGTGGGCGAGATGGTGGAGGAGGACATTCCGCTCCTTACGGGCATCCGGCACACCCCGAGCCTCGTCAAGCTCAAGCACCTCGGCGCGGCGGCGGCCTCCTCCGGCGGCGTCGAGATGTACCACATCCCCGGCACCACGCCGGAGGCTCCCACACGCGAGGCGGCGCTGGGCGGGAAGGCGCCGCGCGAGCGCTTCAAGTTCGGATTGGCCGAGCGGCGCCGAGCCTACGAGAACCTCAACGCGTCGGCGCGCGACCACGACGTGGACTTCGTGATGCTCGGCTGCCCGCACAACGCCATCGAGCAGATGTGGCTGATCGCAAGCCTCCTGGACGGCAAGAAGGTGAGCCCCAACACGCAGCTCTGGGTGCACACGCCCAGCGCCATCCGACAGGTCGCTGACCGCAGCGGCTATACCAGGATCATCGAGGATGCCGGCGGAGTGGTGATGAGCGACACCTGCCCGGCGATCTCGCGCCTCATGCCCAAGGGCACGCGCGTGGTGGCCACGGACTCCGCCAAGCAGGCACACTATCTGCCGGCGCTGACGGGCGTGCAGACCTGGTTCGGCTCAGTCGCCCATTGCATCGACGCCGCGGTGACGGGGCGCTGGAGCGGGGGGCTGTAGGCGGGGTTCCCATCCGGCGATCGCCCCCTGCCACTCGCCATCGTCCCGCCGCGCCATGCACCGATGCTTCCCCCCGATTTCCCCCCGTCTGCACGCTTGACTTGGGACTTGCGGCGGTGCAGGGCGGACTGCGCATCGCGCGCAGATTCAACGATGGAGGCTGAAATGGCGTTCCTGACGGCCGATGTTGTCGAAAACCCGGGTGGCGAGCTTCCCTTCAAGGTCGTAATCAAGCAGGGCGAGACCGTGCTCGGCGAATGGGAAGTGGAGTCCCAGGCCGAAGGGGAGGAGGATCTCACGGATATGGTCCGCGACGCCGTCGCAGACAATAGTGACGACGACAACGGGGATGACGACGACGACTGAGAGCTAAAGCGGCGCGGCCCGGCCGGCTACATGCCGTGCCATGCCGCGCCAGCCGCACGATCAGGCTGCGAAAGCGGACCGGGCGGTCCTGCGCCACCACGCAGATGCACCCTTCCAACCCGGCCAGCGGCGTATGCTCGATGCTCTCGTCAATGTCGCACACATCGCCGGGGCCGTAGTGGCCCGTGCTGTCGGACAGCGTGCCCCGCAGCACCATGGTCAGCTCGCTGCCCCTATGGCCATGCTCCGGCAGCGTGATGCTCGGCGCGCACTTGAACAGATGCAGCCGTCCGACGCCGACGAACGGCACGCGTCGGAGCCGGGAGCCCGGCGAGACCCAGCGCCAGCGCAGCGCATCCAGGT
>JBAPMW010000658.1:0-1538 GCA_049278815.1 Hyphomicrobiaceae bacterium | reverse complement strand
GCGCCACCGCGAGCACGTGCTCGGGACCGTCGTGGCGCAAGTAGCGGTTGCCGTAAAGGCCGAGGATGATGCCGCGATCGTTCAGAAGGCCAGCGGCGCGGACATCGGCAAAGTCCGCCCAGCGGGCCGAGCCGTACGTGGTGGGGACACTGGCACGGCCCGCCCGCCGGGCGGCTCCCCCGATGGCAAGCGCGCCGCTGAGGACGCCGCCCAGGGCGGCGAGGGCACCGGCGCGGGCAAAGACGCCGGGGGCCTGGGCGTCGAAGGCGAGCCACCACGAGAAGAGCTTCCAGGGCGCGTAGAGCTTCAGCCCAAGGAAGTCGATAATCGGCGCCCCCAACGCCGGCTGATAGCCGAGCATCGCCGCCGCCCATTGCGTCGCGGCGGCCAGGCACGCGAGGGCCGCTGCGGCAGCCACAGAGACCTGGACGACAGCGAAGCGGAGCGAAGGCATGTGCTCTGACCCTTGGCACGCTGAAGAACTCGTGCGCAAAGGGTGCACCGGCCAACCGGCGCCTCCAACCCGGTAAATCGGGTGTCTACTGTGAAGTATCGTGAAAAAGGGGAGTGGGTTTGCGGCAGAATCGCGGCAGGCGCTGTTGGCCGGTCATTGCCGCTCAGGACGGATTTCCCTGTGCCTTGGCGCGTGCGAGTGCGTTGGCCAGACCTTCCTCAATAGTCCATCGCGGGCCGCCTTTCCTGAGCTCGTCGAGCGCATTCGCGACGGCAGCGAGGAGGTCGGGCGTGTTGGCCGAGCAGATCTCCTCGGACTGCCAGTCGTCGCTGAACGGGTCGCCGATGCCCTCGAAGGATCCGGTGCCTTCCCGCTTGCGGATCTCCTCGGCGAAGAATTCCGCAAGCTGCGCGCTCGGAGCGCTGATGTTGAGCGCGTAACGCTGGTTCTGCGTGAAGCGCACGCGATAGATGTTGGGGCTGCTCATTCGGTCTTGCCTTCCGCGATGCGGGCGAGGGAGCCTCTCTCCCTCAGCTCAACCCGTCGCCCGCCCCTGGCCCATCTCTCGCTCTCCAGCCTCCACAGCGATCACGTACAAGGCACCTCGCGACTAGCGGCGTCTGATGGTTGGGATTCAAGGCGTTCGCTCAAGCTTGCAGCCGGGTGGCCGCTCGCAAGGCTACTGACCGTCTCGGCGATCAGATGACCCAAGCTCGGCATGCTTGCGAGAAAGCGCGTGTACTCCGAGGCTTTCCGGATGGGAGACCACATAGCGACGCCGCTAGTCGGGAAGCGCCACACACAATGCTGCGGTCGAGGGCATCTCTCCTGCCATTCCCTCGCCGCTGCCCTCCACCGGCCCTTCTCTTGCTCTGTCCGGTTGGGGTAGGAGGCGAACGGCCACCGGCACGGTGACGCCCTTGGATACCGGGTTGCTTCGCGCTCAGGCTCGATCCGTCTCGGCAATCAGTGTCGTGCCAGAGGTCGCCGCTTGAGCCGCGAAGCGGCGCTTACGCGCCGCCGCCCTTGCGGCAATCGAACAACGGAATGCCCATCGCCTTGGCCTTGTCGGCGAGGTTGTCGG
>JBAPMW010000657.1:0-4320 GCA_049278815.1 Hyphomicrobiaceae bacterium | reverse complement strand
CACCACTCCGCAACCGGCTTTGGAGCAACAATTGCACAACTCACGTTGGAGCCACGGTGTCAGCCCCGGCCTTCGCCGGGGCGGAGGGTCTGACACCTGCACGAGCCCCCACTACACCTACATTCTGCGCCTCGCCGACAACGCGCTGGTGCTGGGGCACCGCCTCACCGAATGGTCGAGCCGCGCGCCGACCCTGGAGGAGGACATTGCGCTCTCCAACATCGCGCTCGACCTGATCGGCCAGGCGCGCGCGCTCTACGGCCACGCTTGCGCGCTGGCGGACGACGGCCGCGACGAGGACCAGCTCGCCTATCTGCGCGATCCCCACGATTTCCTCAACGCGCAGCTGGTCGAGCGCCCCAACGGCGACTTCGCCGACACCATGGCGCGGCAGCTGTGCTCCTCCGCGTTCGCCGTTCCCCTTTGGAAGGAGCTCACGCGCTCGCGCGATGCCGAGCTTGCCGGCATCGCCGCCAAGGCGGAGAAGGAGTGCACCTATCATCTGCGCCACAGCTCCGAATGGGTGATCCGCCTGGGCGACGGCACAGCGGAGAGCCACAAGCGCATGCAGCGGGCAATCGACGAGATCTGGATGTTCACCGGCGAGCTGTTCGAGGTCGACGATGTCGACCGCGCGATGATCGAAGCCGGGATCGGCGCCGACGCCTCCAAGCTGCTTGCCCCTTGGAGCGACACCGTCGGCGAGGTGCTGGCGGAGGCCACGCTGCAACGCCCTGCCGATGGCTGGATGATCTCCGGCGGCCGCCGCGGCACGCACACCGAGCACCTGGGCCACATGCTGGCCGAGATGCAGGTCCTGAAGCGCACCTACCCCGGAGCAACGTGGTGACGATGGCCCCCGCCAACCGCGATAGCCCAAGCGCCGATGGTCGGCTGCAATTGGGGTGCGCCGCTGGCCACAGCGTCCCCTCCCCCCTTGTGGGGGAGGGACAGGGTGGGGGGGAATCCCCAACCTCGAAGGTCGGGAGTCCCCCCACCCCTAGCCCCTCCCCACAAGGGGGAGGGGAATCCGGTTCCGGCCTCGATGCACCGGCCGCGGATAGACTTGTGCGCGCTCGCGCCGCGTTGGAGACTGTGGCCGATCCCGAGCTGCCGTTCCTGACAATCGCCGACATGGGCATCCTGCGCCACGTGCGCCTCGCCGGCGATACGGTGGAGGTGGGCATCACGCCAACGTATTCCGGCTGCCCGGCGATGGACGCCATCGCCCTCGATATCGCCACCGCCCTTGCCAAGGCGGGCTTTCCCAGGGCGCGCATCGCGCGTGTGTTGTCGCCGGCGTGGACCACGGACTGGCTGTCGCCCGCGGCACGCGAGAAGCTGCGCGCCAACGGCATCGCGCCGCCGGAACGCAATCATGGGCGGGCCCAGGGCAAGCGCGCGTTGTTCGCTGAGACCGCCGTTGCCTGCCCCGTCTGCGGCTCGACGGAGACGGAGCGCGTGAGCGAGTTCGGCTCGACCCCCTGCAAGGCGAGCTACCGTTGCCGTGCCTGCCGAGAGCCCTTTCAGTACTTCAAGTGCATCTGACAGGTGCATCCGATGCGAGACGAGTTCCACCCGCTGCCCATCGCCGCCGTACGCCGCGAGACGGCCGACGCCCTCTCGTTCGCGCTCGCGGTGCCCGAGAGGCTCGCCGAGACGTTCCGCTATCGCCCCGGCCAGCACCTCGTCGTGCGCGCCACGCTGGGCGGAGAGGAGGTGCGGCGCACCTACTCGATCAGCTCCGACCCAACGGACCCGCAGCTGTGGATCACCGTCAAGCGCGTGAATGGCGGTGTGTTCTCGTCGCACGCGCACAACAGCCTGGGCGCGGGCGCGACCATCGAGGCAATGCGGCCTGCCGGCCGCTTCGCGGCCGCCGACAACGGCGGCGACGGGCGCACCCATCTCGCCATCGCCGCCGGCAGCGGCATCACGCCCGTGATGGCATTGATCCGACATGTGCTGGCGCGCGAGGCGGCCAGCAGCTTCACGCTGATCTACGGCAACCGTTCGGTCGACGGCATCATCTTCCGTCAGGGGCTCGACGACCTGAAGGACCGCTACCTCGGCCGGCTCTCGGTCCTGCACGTGCTGAGCCGCGATATAGAGGCCGAGGTGCCGCTGCTCTCCGGCCGCATCGACGGTGAGAAGATCAAGCGGCTCCTCCCGCTGCTTGCGGCACCCGGCGATATCGACCAGGTGTACCTGTGCGGTCCCGGCGACCTCATCAAGAACGCCCGCACCGCCTTGCTGGAAGCCGGCGTTGCACGCGAGCGCATCCACTTCGAGTACTTCCGTGCCGGCCCCGAGCCCGCACAGCGCCGCGCTCCGCCGCCCGAGCTGACTGAGGTCGTAGCAGCCGCCGGCGCCGAGGCGATCGCCGTGGTGGACGGCGCACGCCATACCTTCCGTGTGCCGCCCGGCGGCCTCATCGTGGACGCGGCCCTCGCGGCGGGGGTGCGCGTGCCCTACTCCTGCAAGGGCGGCATGTGCTGCACCTGCCGCGCCAAGCTGGTGGAAGGCCAAGTCCACATGGTGCGCAACTTCTCGCTCGAGTCCTGGGAAATGGAGGCAGGCTTCGTCCTCACCTGCCAGTCCCAGCCCACCTCAAGCCGCGTCGTGCTCGATTACGACCAGGTATGAAGCCTTGGTACCGACCGGGTTGATCGATTGCATGCGAGGGGATCAGCCCTGAAGCCGAGCGTGCCTGAAGGCGGCATTGTGCATTTCGGCCATCGCTCAGATGCTTGGCCCAAGAGGTAGCACCACTCACCATGCGACAACTCGCTGTGACTTGCCGGATGAATTGACCATGCGACAGACGCCCGTGAAGCCCGTACCGCCACGCATCCTGCCGGTCATCGTCGTCGCTCAGCTTGCCGGGGCGTCGCTCTGGTTCGCAGGCAACGCCGTCATGCCGGATCTCCAGCGTCACGCTGGCTTGCCGCTCGAAGCGCTGGGCGACATGACGACAGCGGTCCAGCTCGGCTTCATCGCCGGAACGCTGGTGTTCGCTTTCTTCGGAACGGCGGATCGTTACTCGCCACGACGCATCTTCCTCGCCTGCGCACTGCTCGGCAGCGCCTTCAATGCCTCGACTTATCTCGCCGGTGCGAGTCTCTGGCCGCTGCTGCTGCTGCGATTTGCGACCGGTTTCTTCCTTGCTGGCATCTATCCGGTCGGCATGAAGATCGCGTCAGGTTGGTTCGATCGCGATCTCGGCAAGGCCTTGGGCTTTCTCGTGGGCGCCCTGGTGCTCGGGACGGCGCTCCCACACCTGATCCGGGCAATCGGCCACAACCTGTCGTGGGAAAGCGTGGTGCTTTCCGTATCGGTGATCGCCGCGCTCGGCGGCCTGCTCATGTATGCCCTGGTGCCCGACGGCCCTTACCTCAGCGCCGGCGCTCGTTTCGATCCGACTGCATTCGCCGCAATCTTCCGCTCGCCGGATTTCCGCGCTTCGTCGTTCGGCTACTTCGGCCACATGTGGGAGCTCTATGCCCTGTGGGCGTTCGTGCCTGCGTATGTCGCGGCGTACGCCGCCGGCACACCGGCCGATGCTTCGAGCATATCCCTGTGGTCGTTCCTCATCATTGGCGCGGGAGCGATCGGCTGCATGGCTGGCGGTCTCCTGTCACTGCGCCTCGGCAGCGCCAGGGTGGCGTTCGTTCAGCTCGGAGCCTCCGGCATCTGTTGCCTGCTCTCGCCCATTGCCTTCTGGATGCCGGAGCCGGCCGTGCTGGTATTCCTGATTTTCTGGGGCATTGTCGTCGTCGGCGACTCGCCGCAATTCTCGGCGCTCAACGCGCGCTATGCGCCATCCCACCTCGTGGGCTCCGCCCTGACGATCGTGAACTGCATCGGTTTTGCCATTACCATCGTTGCCATCCAATTGCTGAACAACGCGATGGCCTCGGTGGGAGCCCAATACCTGTTCCTGCTCCTGATCCCGGGACCCATCCTCGGCCTCCTTGCCCTGCTGCGACTGGTACGCGACCGCGAGGCCGGATCAGGCGCGCCGTGAACGTTCGCCAACGCTCAGTCGGGTGATCTTCGAGCTCGGTGCCATCAGGCTCCCCCCCCCGCCGCATAGGCAAACCCGAGCGCGGCGAGGCGCCAGCGCAGCGACAAGTCCGAGCCAGATCGCCCTGACAGAGAACCGGGCAAAATCCCGGCCATCGCCCGGAGCGCCGCGGCCAAGCTGGCCGCAACAGAACGAAAGATGTAAATCGGGCCGTAGAATGACCGCTTGCTCCAAGCGGGGAGAACGGTGATTCTTGAGCAGAATCAGCTGGCTGGGGGACTAGGATTCGAACC
>JBAPMW010000656.1:0-13249 GCA_049278815.1 Hyphomicrobiaceae bacterium | reverse complement strand
CCGTAACGGCTGGCCAATGCTCAGCTCCATCGTTGTCAACAAGGACAACGTCGAGACCGGGAGTATGGAGCCAAAAACCCTCAAGGGTTTCATCGGAGCAGCCCGCGCTTTGGGCTATACCGTGCTCGATGAGCAGACCTTCTTGAAGGAGCAGCAGCAAGAGGTATTTCGCTGGGCTTCGAAGCCTAACTGAGCCTTCAACAACCTTCTGATCATGCGCTACGCCATCATCGTATTCTGGTCTGATGAGGACGAGGCGTGGGTCGCCGACGTCCCGGACCTGAGGTCGTGCTCCGCGTTCGGCGATACGCCGGAGGAGGCCGTCGCCGAGGTGCGCGTGGCGATGGAGGCGTGGCTGGCCGCCGCCCGCGAGGCGGGGCATCCTATTCCGGAGGTGCGCTATCGACCGCACCATGAGGCGGCAGAGTAGGTTGTGTCGAGCGGAGCGAAGCGAAGACACAACGTTGGCAAAACTCCAGGGTGTTGGGTCTGCCCCCGGCCTTCGCCGGGGTTGACCCAACCTACGCTGCTCACCCCGTCTTACCTGAGCGGGGACGGCGGCGCTCGGCGCGGCGCATGCGCCACCTGATCAAGGCGCTCGCCGGGCGTGCGACCCAGCTCGGCTCCAGATGCTGCAAGATCTGGAGGTTGCCTTCCTCCGCGCGCTCCCGTAACGCGGCGTCGACGTAGTAGGATGTATCCACGGCCAGATTGGCCTCGGCCCAGGCACGGACGCCGTGGCCATCCGGCAGCTTGCGCGCAAACGCCAACATGCGCCGATTGCAGATCGCCTCCACGCGTTCGCGCTGATCCTCCTCGTAGCGGAAGCCGCAGCGGTCCAATCTTGCGTGAGTTGCCTCGTGCACGATGGCTCCGGCGATCATCTCCGCATCGGTGGTCTCGGCAAGAACGAAGCGCTCGTCGAGGATGCAGGCCCACAAGCTTTGATCGAAGTGTGCGGAACCCGATGGTGTCAATCTTACCCAGACGCGCTCGAGATCGCGGGTCAGGCGATCGTAGCGTGGCCGATCGTAGGTCTTGATGAGGCCGAGCGCCTCCTCGACGCGCCGCAACGTCGCTTCGGCGTTCTCCTGGAAATACGCGCCGACCCACAACCCGTCGACGGACCTGCTGGCGGCGGTGAGCCACAGCATCACCCGGTCCGCGAAGGATGGGCGAGTCCTTCTTCCTGGGGAGGTTGCGGGCGGTCGAGAGCGCAAGCACATCTCCAGTCGAAAGGAGCCGGTCGCGCACCTACTATGGCGCGTATCGAGATGGCCGCGTCCATCGATCGGTTGAGGTCACCAGGGAGTCATCGCCTTCCGCGACTTCGAGCGCCTGTTGCTGGCGCTGGGATTCAGGCACGAGCGCACAAGCGGGAGCCACCGCATCTACGTGCATCCTAACGTGACGAGGCCCCTCAGCGTACAACCCCGCGGTTAACGATGCGAAACCCTATCAAGCGCGCCAGCTGCGCGACATCATTGAAGAATTCAAGGGCAGCCCCAAGGGAAACCCTCTCCACGAGGGGCCTCGGACAAGGCAAACCCCAGACGCCGGTGCAGGCCGCCGTTGTGAGGCTGGAGCCTTTTGCTGCCCCTCACCCCAACCCTCCCCGTCGCCCTCGGGACCATTGTGGCGAGGTGGCCATCGTGGATGGCCCGAGAGCGGCGGGGAGAGGGGGCTCCTCCCGGATTCCCCTCAATCCATTCCGCAAGGTGCCGGGCAGGCTGCTCGTTTCGTCATCAGGCCCTACCTGCCCGTCTCGAACGGCTTGGCGCGCTGGAGCTCGTCCTTCGAGGTGTCGATGACGAGGTGCCAGCCGTCGCCCTTGCGCGTCAGCTGGCCGCTGGCGAAGGGCATGGCCACTTGCTTCTCGCCGATGCCGAGCTGGCGGTCGACGCTCAGCAGCGAGGCCACGATCCTCCCGTCGGGGGCGACGAAGAAGCCCACCGCGGTGCCCACGCGGTCGCCAGCGGGGTTGAGGATGTCCCGCTGATAGAGGCTGCTCAAGGGCGCCCACTCCGCGGGCGCGCTGGCGATGAACAGCGGCTTGCCCGGCACCATGGCCATGGCATCCATGCGCCCGCGCAGGCCGGCGACGGCCGGCTGCAGCACCGGCCCGACGCCCGGCAGACTGGCGGCGCGGTCGATCAGGGTGTTGAGCTTGTCCGTCTCCTCGCGGGTGGCCTTGGCCAGGGCCGTGCGGGCATCGGCGGGCAGCTGGGCGCTCTGCATGGCCAGCCGCTCCACGTTCTTGGCAGCCGCCTGGATACCCGGCAAAGCGGCCGTCGCCGTCGCCTGGTCCTTGACACCCTGCAGGGAGGCCGTGAGCGAGCGGAACGCCGAGCTCGCCTGCTTGTGCAGATCGGGCCAGGCCGCCGCCGTGCGGCCGGTGGGCTGCGCGATCTCCTGGCCGGCGGTCATGTCGCCGCGCCCGGTGGGGCTGTCGCGCAGCAGATACCAGCCGAGACCGGCCAGCGCCGCCAGCGGCAGCGCCCACAGCCAGCCGAGGCCCGAGGAGCCATTGCGGTGCGTCTCTCGCTCGACGTAGAGGCGCCTGTCGTCCTCGTCCGCCGGATGGCGGTGTTGCGGGCCAGTGCGGCGCGGATCACCATTGGGGGCGCGGGGCGTTGCCATGCTTCTGCCTCCCTCCATTGTGGTGCGACCGATCTCCACGGGAGACGTGCGGTCGGCCTCCACGGGTCGAGCGGTTGTGGTGCGACCGGCCTCCACGGTGCCGCGGCTCTCCCCATGCTGCGGACGATACGACGCCGCCAGCGTAGGAGCGCCCCATGGGCGCTTGAATGAGGGTAACTATGGGTTTGCCGACGCGGGCTTTGCCCAACCCACCCTCACACATTCAAGGGGGCTCAAGGGCGTGCCGATATGGGGCTCGGATGGGCGCCCCTATGGGCGCTTAGGCGTGCCGCAATCATCTGCGAGCCGCCACAGCATATCGAGCAACCGCTCGCGCCCGCCGGGCCCGAGCTTGGCGTCGAGGCGCGCCTCGATGGCGGCCACCCTGGCGCCGGCGCGGGCCAGCACACGCTCGCCTTCCGCGGTGAGGTGGAGCGCGTGGCCGCGCCTGTCGTTGGGTGCGGGGGCGCGCCGCGCCAGTCCGCGCTTCTCCAGACGGTCGAGCAGGGCGACGAAATTGGCGCGCTGAATGCCGAGTACCGCCGCCACCTCGGATTGCTTGAGGCCCGGCCGGTTGCCGACGACAGCCAGCACGCTGAACTGCGCCAGCCGCAGATCGAGGTCGGCGATGCCGCGGATGGTTTCGTCGAACACGGCAAGCTGGGCTCGCCGCAGGGCGTAGCCGATCAGGTTCGCCAACGGCCCGAGCGCCGGGGCAATGCCAGCGCGCGGTGCGCGCGCAGCGCCGACGGCCGGGCGGAGCCTCCTCGGGCGCCCCTCGCCTTTTCCATCATCGCCTGCGCCGGCGGCGTCCGGGGCGGCGGTATGATCGACGTGCGGTCTCATGCTGGCTTGCTAGGCTACAGCATAATTGTTATTCGGTACTACAAATAACCACGGGGGAGGAGCCTAGGGTAGTCGGGTCGGCGCGTTTTGCGCGGCCCCGGAATCCAGCGTTGCAACCCGCCATCGACACCGGCCGGCGGGCGCGTCGCTGGAGGCGGGCCCTGCGCGGCTCGTCCGGCATCGAGCTCTGTCCGTCCTCCCTTGCTCTTTAGCCAGCCGATGCGGAGCGCCCGCGCTTGGACACCATACTGCACTCCCTCGGCCTGGATACGACCATCCTGCTCTTTCTCATCCAGGACGGCGTGACCAACGGCGCCATCTATGCACTGCTGGCGCTGGCGCTCGTTCTGGTATTCGCTGTCACGCGCGTCATCCTGGTGCCGCAGGGAGAGTTCGTTGCCTTCGGCGCCCTCACGCTTGCCATGCTGGACATGGGCCGCGTACCGGGGACGGTGGGACTGCTCCTCGTGCTGGCGGGCCTCGCGCTGGCGCTTGAGGCCTGGAGCCAGCGCCGGCGCTTCACGGCCAAGGTCGCTGCCCGCCTCGCGCTGGCATATGTCCTGCCGCCGGTTGCCATCGCTGCGCTGGCGTGGTGGTTGGCGCCCCTGCGACTGGGCCCCGTGCCACAGGGGCTCCTGGCCATCGCCATCGTGGCGGCGCTCGGGCCATACCTCTACCGGGTCGCCTTCCAGCCGCTGGCTGAGGCCTCGGTGCTGGTGCTGCTGATCGCGGCGGTGGGGGCGCACTTCTCCCTGACGGGCCTGAGCCTGCTGTTCTTCGGCCCCGAGGGCATGCGCGCAAGGCCGCTCCTCACCTCGGGCTTCAGTCTGGGGCCGATTCCGGTCTCGGGCCAGAACGTCGCCATCTACCTTGCGGCGGTCGGGCTGATGGCGGCGCTCTATCTCTTCTTCGGCCGCACGCTCCTCGGCAAGGCGCTGCGTGCCACCGCTGTGAACCGCCTGGGCGCGCGCCTGGTCGGCGTGCGCACCGCGCTGTCGGGCCAGATCGCCTTCCTGATCGCCGCCGCCATCGGGGCGCTCTCGGGCATCCTCATCGCGCCGGTGACGACGGTGTTCTACGACTCAGGGTTCCTGATCGGCCTCAAGGGCTTCGTCGCCGCCATCGTCGGCGGCCTCGTCAGCTATCCGCTGGCCGTCGGTGCCGCGGTCTTCGTCGGCATCGTCGAGGCCTTTGCCTCGTTCTGGGCCTCGAGCTTCAAGGGGATTATCGTCTTCATGCTCATCATTCCCGTGCTCCTGGTGCGCTCGCTCACGGCGACGCATCACGAGGACGAGGAGTGAGGCGCGCCATGAGCAATCCTGTGAGCGACCCTGCAAGCAAGCCCACCTGGAGCAGCCCCATGCTGGGGCGCGCCATCCTCGTGCTCCTGATCGTGGCCGCCGCCGTGCTGCCGGTGCTGCCGGGCATGCCGGTGTTCTGGATCACGCTGCTCAACAATGTCGGCCTGGGCGCGCTGGTGGCGCTAGGCCTCGTCGTGCTGACGGGCGTCGGAGGGCTTACCTCGTTCGGTCAGGCGGCCTTCTGCGGCTTCGGCGCCTTCACCACGGCGGTGCTCACCACCCGCTACGGCTGGTCGCCATGGCTCACGCTACCCGTCGCGCTGGCCATCACCGGCACGTCCGCCCTGGTGCTCGGCCTCGTCACGGTACGCCTCTCCGGCCATTACCTGCCGCTTGGCACCATCGCCTGGGGCATCAGCCTCTATTTCCTGTTCGGCGAGCTGGAGCTGTTCCATCGCCACGACGGCATCAACGCCATCCCGCCCTTCAATATCGCCGGCTGGGACCTCTACGACAGCCGCGGCATCTACTACGTGATCTGGATCTCGGTGCTGCTGGCAGCCATCGCTACCCGCAACCTGCTCGACTCGCGCACGGGCCGGGCCATCCGCGCCCTGCGCGGCGGGGCGCTGGCGGCGGAGTCGTTCGGTGTCAGCACCATGCGGGCGAAGCTCGTCGTTTTCGTGTACGCGGCGCTGCTCGCCGGCATCTCGGGCTGGCTCTATGCCCACATGCAGCGCGCCGTGAACCAGACACCCTTCAGCATCAACGCCGGCATCGCGTACCTGCTGATGGCGGTGCTCGGCGGCGCGGGCTACGTCGGCGGCGCCATTCTGGGAGCCGCCATCGTCACGCTGCTGGAGGACCGGCTGCAGCGCATTCTGCCGGTGCTGTTCGGCAGCAAGGGCAACTACGAGATGATCGTGTTCGGCGCCCTCCTCGTGCTGCTGCTGCAGACCGCCCGCGACGGCCTGTGGCCGCGTCTCGCTGCCTTCATCCCGACCCGCTCCGACCCGCCGCGTCCACCGCCGGCCGAGCCGCTGCCTGCCCGCGCCATGCCTGACGCGGGCGAGCCGCTGCTGTCCCTTGCCAAGGTGCGCAAGACCTTCGGCGGCCTTGTCGCCGTCAACGATGTCAGCTTCTCCCTCAACGCCGGCGAGATCGTCGCCCTCATCGGCCCCAACGGCGCCGGCAAGAGCACGATCTTCAACCTGGTGACGGGCGTGCTGCACCCCACAGCGGGCGAGATCGCCTTCCGGGGCGAGCGCATCTCCGGCCGCTCGCCGCAGGCCGTTGCCCGCCGCGGCATCGGCCGCACCTTCCAGCACGTCAACGTGCAGCCGGCCATGACCGTGCTGGAGAACGTGGCGCTCGGCGCGCATTTGCGCGGGCGCAAGGGCGCCGCCGCCAGCATCGCCCGCCTCGATCGCGCCGAGGAGGCGCGCCTTCTCGACGAGGCGGCCCGACAGATCGAGCGCATGGGGCTCGGCGCCTTCATGCACCGCACGGCCGGCAGCCTGTCGCTGGGCCAGCTGCGCATCCTGGAGATCGCCCGCGCGCTCGCCCTCGACCCGGTGCTGCTGCTGCTCGACGAGCCCGCCGCCGGTCTGCGCCACATGGAGAAGCGCGAGCTCGCCCAGACGCTGGAGAAGCTCACCCGGCAGGGGCTCACCATTCTCCTGGTGGAGCACGACATGAGCTTCGTCATGGGCCTTGCCGAGCGCATCGTCGTGGTCGACTTCGGCACCAAGATCGCCGAAGGCCGCCCCGCCGAGGTGCGCGCCAACCCGGCCGTGATCGAGGCCTACCTGGGAGGCGTGGCGTGATCCCGGGCGCGCAGAACGGGGTCAGACCCCTCGCCGCCGACGTCGGTGCTCAGCACGAACGCGCGCGCGAGGGGTCTGACCCCGTCCACGGCGTCGGGAGGCTGTCACCATGAGGCAACCCATGCTGGCAGTCGGCGGCCTGTCGGTGGCCTATGGCAGGGTGGAGGCGGTGCGCGATGTCTCGCTCGCCATTCAGCGCGGCAGCATCGTCACGGTGATCGGCGCCAACGGGGCCGGCAAGACCACGCTGCTCAATGCGGTGATGGGCCTGCTTCCGTCGAAAGGCAGCGTGGCTTTCGACGGTGTGCCGCTCGATGCCTACGCCATCGAGGAGCGCGTGGCCCTGGGGCTCGCCCTGGTGCCGGAGCGGCGCGAGCTGTTCGGCTCCATGACGGTGGCCGACAACCTGCTGCTCGGCGGCTTCCGCCGCCCGGCAGCAGAGCGTGCCGAGGCGCTGGAGCAGGTGTATGCGCGCTTCCCGCGCCTCAAGGAGCGCCGCCCGCAACTCGCCGGCACCCTCTCCGGCGGCGAGCGGCAGATGCTGGCCATGGGCCGTGCGCTGATGGGCCGCCCGCGCCTGCTCATGCTGGACGAGCCGAGCCTGGGGCTCGCGCCGCTGATCGTTCGCGACATCTTCGAGATCATCGTCGGCCTCAGGGCCACGGGGGTGTCGATCCTGCTGGTGGAGCAGAACGCCCGCGCCGCCCTCCAGGTCGCCGACCACGCCTACGTCATGGAGCTTGGCGAGATCACCGCGCAGGGGCCCGCCGCCGAGCTGGCCGTGGACCCGAGGATTGTGGAGAGCTACCTGGGGTTGGGCGGCCAGTAGCCCCGGTGCCACGCGGGTTGACGCCGAGCCAGGCTCCTCGGCCCCAGCGCGAGCCGAGTCGGGCGAACCGCGTCACGCGAGGGCGTGACGCTCCGACGTCCGCCGCCATTGCAGGACCAGGGCAGCGATGATGCAAAAGTGCGCGACATTGGCGGCGATACCGGCCGCAAAGGCCGGTGCGTAGACTCCGGCATGGTCGTAGACGACACCGGCAATCCAGCTGCCCGCCGCCATGCCGGACATGGCCGTGAGCAGGAGGGCCGAGATGCGCCAGCTCGCCTCGTGTGCCGGGAACAGCTGGCGGATTGTCAGCACATAGGCTGGGATCAGGCCCGAGAATCCAAAGCCGAAGGCTGCCGCAACGACAAACAGGCCGGCTTCGTCCTGGGTCAACAGGAAGCCCAGCATGGCAGCTGCCTGCGTAAGCGAGCCCACAAGAAGTGTCATAAGGCCGCCGATACGGTCCGAGATCCAGCCCCACAATTGCCGGCTGACGAAAGCGGACACCAGCAGGATGGAGAGCATGGCGGCGCCTTTGGCGGGAGTGAGGCCGATGTCGCCGCAGAAGGCGATCAGATGCGAGGGTGGCATCGCCATTGGAACGCAGCACAGGAACGAGGCCAGGGCGAGCAGGGCGAAGGCGGTGTTGGGCTGCTGCTCGAGAACCGTGCTCCTGCCGGCGGCGGCAGTAGCGCCAGACTTCGGAACCGGCAGCTCCGGCGGCGCCCGGAGAAACAACGCCGCCAGCGGCACCACGACGGCCACAACCAGAACGCCGAAGCCGATCATGCATTGCCGCCACCCATAGGCGGCAATCGCACGCTCGAAGACCGGCGGCCACGCTGCGCCGGCGAGGTACTGTCCGCTGGCAATGAGAGCCAACGCCGTCCCGCGCCGAGCTTCGAACCATCGGGTCACATAGACGTAGAGAGGCGCGTGAATCGTCGCATTGCCGAGAAGGCCCACGAAGAGCCCGTGTCCGAGATAGAGCTGCCAGGCTTGTCCGCCGGTGGAAAGCAGCAGCCCTGTACACACCATGGTGGCCCCGAGCATGACGACAAGCCGGACGCCGATCCGGTCGGCAAGCCACCCCATCGCCAGTCCTCCGATGCCGGTTCCGAGCATGCTGAGAGAGAGCGCGGCCGAGGGGATGGATCGGTAGCCTCCAAGATCGGCTGCCACGGGCTGCAAGGCTACTGTCACCACGAGGGGCGCGCCGAAGCAGATGGAGGCGATCGCAAGCGCCGCACAGGTGACCAGCCAGGCTTCCCCGCTATCGATCTTGCTGGCCACTGCGGCTCAATCCTTCTGGAGCATTGGCCTTCTGGAGCATTGGCCTGACTGCCCAATCTGCCTCACGACGGTCGCTTTGTCGCCCGGACAAGGCGCATGTCAGCCATTGAAACCTGGATGGGTCTTGGCAGCGGGACGAAGAGACGGCGCCGCCACAAAACCGCCCTTTCCGTGGTCTTCGTGTCCGTTGGAGGCCGTGGGGAAGGCTGTGCGGGGCCCGTCAACGGGGAAGTCATGCGTTCCGCAAACCTTTGGCCAAGAGTGCTTTGGCTGGTGGCGCTTGCCATCTCGAGCGTAGCCGTTGCAGCAACGGTCGCGGCCCAGCCACGCAAACGGCAGCCCGCGCCGCCGGTCGAATTCACGCGTCCCGAGGAGCTGCTGCGCTGGATCAACGGCTACCGCAAGGAGCCGCAGCCCGACAACGTGCCGTCCCTCGTCAGGGCCGCCAGCGCCATGGGCATCTTCCACGACATGGAGACGGCCGGTGTCTACGTCGGCTTCATGGCCGGAACGATCGAGGCGAACCCCAAGCGTGCCGAGGCGCTGATCGCCAAGATGTTCCCGCTGCCGCCGGAAGACCAGGTGGCGGTCGTCAGGGCGATCGCCCATTCGGGACATCCCAAATGGAAGGGGCTGCTCCGCAAGTTCGCCGAGCGCATGCCGGCCCGCGCCGTGCTGATCGACCGCTTCATCTCGGGCAAGCTGCCGACGCTCGCGCAAATGCCGCTCGATACCGGCGCGGCCCCGCTCGACATGCTGTGGGGCAAGTATTTCGCCACCGGCTCCTACGAGCCGGTGGTGCGTATGGTGTCGATCCTGCGGTGGGCGAAGGACCAGAACAACCTGGACCGGCTGACGGTCGGCAACATGGCCAAGCTGACGCTGGCCACCAACGCCTCGCGCGACCAGGGGCTGCTCAAGATGCTCAAGGCGTCGATGGCCTACGAGACCAAGGCGACGAAAGCGGTGCTGCGCGAGGTGATCGACGCCGCCGAGACCTTCGAGCTCGGCAAGGTGCGCCGCGACGCCCTGGCCGCCATCGAGCGGCTCAAGGTCAGGGGCCCCGCCTCGGCGCGCAACACCATCTGGTGGGGCCAGGCCGGCCAGACCGCGCTCGCGCTCGGCTGCATCGTCGCCGGCGCGCTCGGCCACTTCGAGGTCGGCGTGCCGTGCATCATCGGCGGCGCGGTGTCGTCGGCGGCGCTGAAGTACATGGTGCCGGGGCAGTAGTGGGTGAGGTGGCGAGTGGTGAGGTGGTGAGTGGGGCGTTCCGGCCTGCCTCTCGCGACCGTTTCCAACACCGAGGTTGAGAGCCAAACCACCACCACTCAGTGCATGACGGGCGGCCGCTCCCGGCTTCCCACAATCGCTTCCGACGTCAGGAACGGAAACCGACCGTCACCACAAACGCCAGCCTGTACTCACCAGCTCACCACTCACCATCTCACTCCTCACCTGCGCCGCAGGCTGACGCTGACGCCCTTGAGTGCGGAGGCGTCCGTGCGCACGGAGATGGACTGCGAGCCACCGCTCGTGGTCACCGTCATGGCGCCTGACACACTGCCGCCGAAGCTGAGCCGCAGGCTGCTGCCCGATGCCGAGCCCGAGACCTGGCCGGAGAGGCCGTACGTGCGCTCCTCCCAGGAGCCGGACACGCGGCTGCCGTGCACCGTAAGGCTGGCGCGCAGCTCGACGCGGCCCGATGCGCTGGCGCAGCGCAGGGAGAGCCCCAGCGCCGTCCCGCCGCTTCTCGGCACGTAGCTTGCGTTGCAGCGGACGGCCTCGCGGCCCTTCTCCAGCCGGACCTGCCCGGAGCCCGACCACGAGCCGCGGAGCCCGGCAACGGCGCCGCTCTGGGCCTCAGCCGCCGTCGTTGCTGCGCCCGCGAGCACAATTGCTGCCACGGCGGCTCCCGCCGACCGCCGCCAACCAATCCCGCACTGCATGACTGTCCTCCCTCGTCGCGTCCTTCGCCGGTGCACCTTCGCCAGTGCTTGGGCCTCAGCCCCCTACGCGAAGACCATATGAAAAGGTTTACAAAATCCTTGCGCCGCCGCGCCCGCGACGGTTGGCGAAGCTCCTCCCGCCGGCAGGTCCGTCATGGTCGTCTGCCGGCTGCGCCCATAGATGTGGATGGGGCGCGCCAACGTCAATCCGGCGACGCTTCGGCTTGAAGAAAAATGGGGGCAGTAGGGCAAGAGGGCATTAGGGCAAGAGGTAGCCCCACTCTTACTGCCTTACTGCCTTACTGCCTTACTGCCCTTACTGCCCTTACTGCCCCATCGCCGCAGCGATCCGCTCGCGCGTAATCGGCAGGTCGCGCACGCGCACGCCGAGCGCGTCGAACACTGCATTGGCGATGGCGCCGGCCACCGGGCCGTGCGCGGCCTCGCCGGCGCCCAGGGGCTTCTCCTCGGGGCGGGGGATGACCGCCACCTCCACGGCCGGCACCTCGGAGAAGCGCAGGATCGGATAGGTCTCCCAGATGTCGCTGGTGATGCGGGTGCGGTCGAAGCGCACCGCCTCCTTCAGCACCCAGCTGGTGGCCTGGATGGCGCCGCCTTCCATCTGATTGATCACGCCGTCGGGGCTGATCGCCTCGCCCACGTCCACCGCCAGCACCAGCCGGCGCACGCGGATGTCGGCCTCGCCCTCGACCTCGGCCACCGCGGCGCAATAGGCGCCGAAGCCCTTGTAGCGGGCAAAGCCGAGGCCGTGGCCCACGCCCTCGCGCCGCTGGCGTCCGGGCCAGCCGGCGCGGGCCGCGGCAGCCTCCAAGACGGCGCGCGCGCGCGGGTCCTTGAGGTGCCTGAGGCGGAAGGCGAGCGGGTCCTCGCCCCGATCGGCCGCCAGCTCGTCCATGAACGACTCGATGGCGAGCACGTTGGCGAAGGCGCCGAGCGTGCGCAGCGACGAGGTCCGGATCGGCATGGTGAGCAGGCGGTGGTTGGCAATGCGCCACGCCGGGAAATCGTAGCCGGGCGTGGCGTTGCGCTCCGACCCGCCGCCGCCGGCGAGCGGCGGGTTCACCGCGACGAGCCGCGGGAACGGCTTGCCGAGCTGCCAGGCCGCCTGCAACCTCGGCGAGTTGCCGCGGCCGGGGCGCGAGACGTGGCCGTTGCCCCACACGTCATGGCGCCAGGCGACGATCTCCCCCTGCTCGTCGAGGTCAGCCTCCAGGTCTACGATCTGGGCCGCGCCCATGGGCGCCCAGGCCATCTCGTCCTCGCGCGACCATTGCAGGCGCACCGGCCGGCCGGGCACCGCGCGGGCGAGCAGCGCCGCCTCCAGCGCCACGTCGTCGGCGCCGTTCTGGCCGTAGCAGCCGGCGCCCTCGGCGTGCTCCACCACGATGCGCTCGGGCGGCAGCCCGAACACCAGCTCCAGGTCGGCGCGCAGGTTGTAAATGCCCTGGGTATGGGTCCAGATGCGCACGCTGCCATCGGCCCATTGCGCGATGGCACAGGAGGGGGCCATCGACGCATGGGCGATGAACGGCCGCCCGTATTCCCTGCGCACGGTGCGGGCCACGCGCGCAGGCGCGGCCGCCTCGCGCGTATCGATCGGCGTGGTCTCGACCGGCTGGCTCCTGATCCAGCCGCGCAGGTCGGACTCGTCCGGCAGCGGCTCGCCCGCCTGCCAGGTTGCCGATGCCGCCAGCGCCTTGAGCCCCGCCAGCGCCGCGTCCTCGGTCTCGGCGACGATGCCGGCGAAGCTGCCGTCGCGCGCCACCGCCACCACACCCGGTACGGCCTTGGCGGTGGTCTCGTCGAGCGCGGTCAACGTCGCGCCGGGCGACGTTGGACGCAGCACGCGCGCATGCAGCAGGCCGGGCAGCGCCAGATCGTGGATGAAGCGTGGGCGGCCGAGCACCTTGTCGGGGATGTCGATGCGCTCCGTCGCGGTGCCCGCATGACGCCGCGCTGCGGCGGGCTTGGGGGCGACCTTGGCGGTGGCGTCTCGCTCCAGCAGACCTTGGTTGGCCAGCTCCCAATAGCTGGTTCGGAGGTTGCCAGGGCCGACGATGTCGCCGTCGCGCACCTCGAGGCTCTGCACATCCACGCCCAGCTTTTGCGCTGCGGCCTCCAGGTAGATGGCGCGCGCCTCGGCGGCGGCCCAGCGCAGCGCCATGCCTGAGTGCTGGATCGACAGGCTGCCCGAGGTGACACCCTCGTTGGGACTCGAACGGGTGGTGGCCGGCACCATGCGGATGCGGGTGAGCTCCACGTCGAGCTCGTCGGCCACGATCTGGGCGACAGCGGTGAGGATGCCCTGGCCGATCTCGACCTTGCCGGAGTGCACCTCGACGATGCCATCCGCGGTGAGCCTCAGCCACTGCGACAGCCGCCGGTTGGTCTCAAGGCTGCCCGGCAGCGGCGCCCCGCCGGTCTCGACAATGTGGTAGCCGAGGCCGGGACCTGAAGACGGGTGTGGGGTGTCGGGCGTCGGGCGTCGCAGGGCGCCACTTTCCGACGCCCGACCCCCTACGCCCGACTGCCGGTTGTCTTCCGCAC